>NZ_JBHYKH010000038.1:0-20162 GCF_042741275.1 Streptomyces sp. NPDC058964 | reverse complement strand
CCAACTGCCGTCCGCGTGCGGCCCGGACCCGCACCCCGAGGGGACCCGGGCCCTCTTCCCCTGCCGGCTCGGTCAGTTGTTCCGGATGAACTGCTTCGCCAGCTGGTCGCCGAGGGTCACCGCCGCGCTGTGGCTCTCGATGGGGGAGACCTTGGAGTTCTTGAACAGGATGTACGTCACGCCGGAGTCGGCGCCGCCGGTCGCCGGGTCGGGGTCGATGCCGAGCGCCTTGGCGGTGGCGTACGAGGCCTCGCCGATGATCTTCGTGGGACCGGTGTCGCCGACGACCGCGTACTCGACCTTGTTGTTGTAGATGACCGCGACCACTCCGCCGCCCTTGATACCGGCGCTGGAGTAGTTCCAGATGCTGCTGGAGCTGGGCACGACGACGTAGGGCAGCGACTCCGCCTTCAGCGGGTTGCCGTCGGACTGGTGGAAGGCCGTGTCGTCCTGGTACCAGGGATCGCGGTCCTCGTTGCAGTTCGTGGTCCGCTGGCCGTCACAGTCGATGTCCATGTCGGCCTTCCAGAACACCGCGCCGTTCTTGCCGCACACGGGGACCGTGGCCGAGGTCTCGTCGTCGGTCTTGTACTTGCCGTTCGATATCTGGGAACAGGACGTCACCTTGGCGAGCAGGTCGGCCGCGCTGACCGAGCCCTCCTGGGCGGACGCCGGGTTGGTGGTGCCGGAGGCGCTTGCGGGGAGCACTCCGGCGGCGAGCAGTGCGGCCCCGGAGGCCGCGGCGAGGGTCAGTGTTCGGATGCGCACTGTGGGGGACCCTTCTGTTAGGAAAGTTTCCTTACCGCGTTCGCTACAAGGTGGCCCTCTTTACGTGGCCTCGTCAAGCCCTGTGGCGCGAACGGGTGCCCTCGGCGTCGGCGGGCGTCATTTGCGGCGATTCGCTCCCGCCGGGAAACTGTCGATATCGAACATTCCGGAAATTCGTGTCCGTTACCACGTGGTTCTGGGAGGCGAAGGGTCATGTTCGTACGGACCGTTTATGCGACCGGTGACCCCGCGAAGATCGACACGGCCGTGCGGGCCCTGAACACGGAAGGCCGGGACCTGCTCGAGGAGCGGCCGGGATACCGGGGCGCGGGTGTCTTCGTCGACCGGGAACTCGGCAAACTGTTCGCGGTGAGCTGGTGGGACTCGGAGCAGGCCAGGCACAACAGCGACGAAGTGATGCGCGAGCGGCGCGGTGACCTCCTGGAGCCGTTCGCCGCAACCGTGGCGGTCGGCAACTACGAGGCGGCGGTCTTCCACTCCGTCCGGATGCCGAGAATGGGCGGCGGACTGCGCCTCGCCAGGCTGGAGTTCGAGCCCGCCGACACGGACCTCCTGGTCGACGTCTACCGGGCCGGTGTGCTCCCACGGCTGGAGATGCTCCCGGGTCTGGCCAGGACCTCCCTGTTCACCGACCGGGAAGGTGGACGCGGGATGGTCAGCGTCCTGTTCGTCGACCGGGAGTCCCTGGCCGCGGCCCGCACGACGTTGGCGCACGTCCGGTACGAGGAGACCGCCAAGGCGCACGCCACCGTGACCGGGCTGGAGGAGTTCGAGGTCATCCACGCCGACGTACGGCCCGACTGATCCCCGGCCGGCCCCCGACCCACGCCTCCCGAGGGGGAGTTGTACGGCCCCATGGCCCGGTACTGCCGTACCGGGCCATGGGACTCGTGTGTGCCGGGGGTCAGCCCATGTCGAAGGTGGCCGGGTCGGGGCCCAGCCGCCGGTCCTCGTTCAGCGCGCTGATGGCCGCGAGGTCCTCGGTGTCCAGACCGAAGTCGAAGACGTCGATGTTCTCCTCGATCCGCGACGGCGTCACGGACTTCGGGATCACGATGTTGCCCTGCTGCAGGTGCCAGCGCAGCACGACCTGGGCCGGGGTGCGGTTGTGCTTCTGGGCGATGGCGACGATCGCCGGCACCTCCAGCAGGCCCCTGCCCTGGCCGAGTGGGGACCAGGCCTCGGTCGCGATGCCCTGCTCCGCGTGGAAGTCACGGGCCGCGTGCTGCTGCAGATGCGGGTGGAGTTCGATCTGGTTGACCGCCGGGATGACCGAGGTCTCGGCGATCAGCCGCTCCAGGTGCTGCGGAAGGAAGTTGGAGACACCGATGGCGCGGACCCGGCCGTCGGACGCGAGCTTCTCGAACGCCTTGTAGGTGTCGGTGTACTTGCCCCGGGCCGGCAGCGGCCAGTGGATCAGGTACAGGTCGAGGTAGTCCAGGCCCAGCTTCTCCAGGGACGTGTCGAAGGCACGCAGTGTGGAGTCGTACCCCTGGTCGCTGTTCCAGAGCTTGGTGGTGACGAAGACTTCCTCACGGGGCAGGCCCGAGGCGGCGATCGCCTTGCCGGTGCCCTCTTCGTTGCCGTAGATCGCCGCTGTGTCGATGCTGCGGTACCCGGCCTCGAGCGCCGTGGCGACGGCCCGCTCGGCCTCGTCGTCGGGCACCTGCCAGACGCCGAACCCCAGCTGGGGCATCTCGACGCCGTTGTTGAGGATGATCGGGGGGACCTTGCTGCTCACGAGCTCTTGATCCTTCGGTTGTCGACAGGTGATACCACCATCGTCAACGATCACGGGCCCGGATGCATTCCTGACCGCCGAATCCGTCGGAACTGACCGGTGGGTCGGCGCCGGAGGTCGAGAATGGCCGGAAATGCATCCGACGTTATCGGTCCGGACCATCGACCGGCGCCTGTCATCCGAGGACTCCGTATCGCGTCGCCGAACGCATCGATGAACATGATGCGCACATGTGAATGCCTGTGGCTGTCATCGACCGTCACAGGCTGTCGGTACTCTCCGTATGGCACCCTGTCTGTGCTTTTCAGGCCCTCGCTTCAGGAAAGCGGGTACGCATCCATGAACGAGACTCTGTCCGAGGTCCGGCGGGCGGAACGGACCGCTCGGTAGACATCGGATGAAAAGATCTGGCAAAGCCCCGGCTGCACTTGCACGTCTGTCCGGCGGTGAACCGCCGCTGGGACGCGACCGGCCGCCGAACGCATCGCGGGCTCCTGCTCGTTCGCGGCCGACGGGTTCGTGCGCGGCGAACGGCTGTGGCGCGTCCGGACAACGGCGCCCACGAGAGCGCCGGCACGTACGGCCGCATCTGCGCCGACCGCGACAACAACGCACGTGCGGCGGACGGTTCCGACAAGATCTTCCGCGCGCACGTCGCCTGCTCACCCGACGCCGCGTCAGGCCCGGTAGAGGGCCTCCACCTCGTTGGCGTTGGCGTTCTCGATCGCCTTGCGCTTCAGCTTCAGCGACGGGGTGAGCAGGCCGTGTTCCTCGGTGAACGGCTGGGCCAGGATGCGGAAGGTGCGGATCGACTCGGCCTGCGAGACGAGGGTGTTGGCGGCGACCACCGCGCGCCGCACCTCCGTCTCCAGGTCGGGGTCGCGCACCAGCTCCGCCGCGGTCATCCGCGGCTTGCCGCGCATCTGCAGCCAGTGCTCCACCGCCTCCTGGTCCAGGGTGACCAGGGCCGCGATGTACGGGCGGTCGTTGCCGACGACGACGCACTGGTTGACCAGCGGATGGTCACGGACCCGCTCCTCCAGCACACCGGGCGAGACGCTCTTGCCGCCGGAGGTCACCAGGATCTCCTTCTTGCGGCCGGTGATGGTGAGATACCCGTCCTCGTCCAGGGAGCCCAGGTCGCCGGTGGCCAGCCAGCCGTCGTGCAGGCTCTCGTCGGTGGCCTTCTGGTTGTTGAGGTAGCCCTGGAAGACATGGCCGCCGTTCAGCCAGACCTCCCCGTCGTCCGCGATGTGCACGGTCGTGCCGGGCACGGCCTGCCCGACCGTGCCGTAGCGGGTGCGCTCGGGAGGGTTGGCGGTGGCGGCCGCGGTCGACTCGGTCAGGCCGTAGCCCTCGTAGATCTGCACGCCCGCGCCCGCGAAGAACAGGCCGAGCCGGCGGTCCATCGCCGAACCGCCGGACATCGCGTTCCGGATCCGGCCGCCCATCGCCGCCCGTACCTTCGCGTAGACCACCTTGTCGAAGAACTGGTGCTGCACGCGTAGACCGGCGGAGGGCCCGGGCCCGGTGCCCCACGCCTTCGCCTCCACCGCGTCCGCGTACTTCACCGCCACCTCGACCGCCTTCTCGAACGGCCCGGCCTTGCCCTCCTTCTCCGCCTTACGGCGCGCGGCGTTGAACACCTTCTCGAAGATGTACGGCACCGCCAGGATGAAGGTCGGCCGGAACGCGGCCAGGTCGGGCAGCAGCGCGGCCGCGTTCAGCTGCGGCTGGTGCCCGAAGCGGACCCCGCCGCGGACCGCGGCCACCTCGACCATCCGCCCGAAGACGTGCGCCAGCGGCAGGAACAGCAGCGTCGCCGCCTCGTCGCCCTTCTTCGAGTGGAACACCGGCTCCCAGCGCTGGATGACCGTGTCCGCCTCGAACATGAAGTTCCCGTGCGACAGGACGCAGCCTTTGGGGCGACCCGTCGTGCCCGACGTGTAGATGATCGTGGCGATCGAGTCGGGGGTGACCGCCTGCCGGTGCCGGTGCACCATCTCGTCGTCGAGGTGCGCACCGGCGTCGTACAGCTCCTGCACGGCGCCCGAGTCCAGCTGCCACAGCTGTCCCAGCCGGGGGAGCCGGTCGATGACGGTGGCGATCGTCATCGCGTGGTCCTCGTGCTCCACGACCGCGGCCGTGCACTCGGCGTCGTACAGCATCCAGAAGCACTGCTCGGCGGAGGACGTGGGGTAGATCGGCACCACCTGGGCACCGATCGTCCACAGGGCGAAGTCGAAGAGGGTCCACTCGTAGCGGGTGCGGGACATGATGGCGACCCGGTCGCCGAACCGGACGCCACGGGCCAGCAGCCCCTTGGCCAGGGCGAGCACCTCGTCCCGGAACTCGGCCGAGGTCACGTCCCGCCACTGGCCGAGCTCGTCCTTGCGGCCCAGCGCGACGTGCAGCGGGTCCTGCTGGGCACGCTCGAAGACGACGTCGGCCAGACCGCCCACCGGCGGCTCCGACACCAACGGAGGGTTGGTGAACTCGCGCAAACCCCGCTCCCCGCTCCTCGCTCCTCAGTGACGCTCCGCACAGCGCCGTGAAAGCTACCCCACGCGGAGACGGGGCGGGAGGGGGTGCGAAATCGAGCAATGCTCACGTAAGGCCCGGCCGACGCCTGGAAAATGCCCTCACATGGGGAAGGGTCGGACAGAATCCTTACGCTTCAGTAAGTTCCGCTGCCGTAATCTCCACCGAATCTGTACGACCCGATTACGGCCCCTCGGCCGCCCCCGGGTGTCCCGCGCCGGGCGCTGCCATTTCCCTGTCCAGCGCCGCGGCCCCGGATTCCGTCACACCACGGGGCATGCCCCGTACCGCCACGACCGGGCCGGAACTTGCCGGAACCGGCCCAGACGCCTGCCCGCCCGCCCCCGTGGCCGCCCGGGGGCGGGGCGGCTAGGTTCCGCGTCGGTGCAGTCGTACCCCGCCCGCCAGGATCGCCGCCGCCAGCGCGTCCGCCGCTCCCTGCGCCGAGGGGCGCCGTCGGCCGTGGACCAGTACGAAGTCGACCTTGCCCAGCTCGGGCAGCCCCGCCCGCTCGGGGACCCGGAACAACCCCGGCGGAACCAGGCCCCGTGAGTGCGCCATCACCCCCAGCCCCGCCCGCGCCGCCGCGATCAGCCCGTTCAGGCTGCCGCTCGTGCAGACGATGCGCCACTCCCGGCCCTGCCGCTCCAGCGCCTCCAGGGCCAGCGCCCGGGTGATGCCCGGCGGCGGGTAGACGATCAGCGGCACCGGGCGGTCGGGGTCCAGGCGGAGCCGTTCCGCGCCGATCCACACCAGGTCGTCGTGCCAGACGAGCTCACCGCGCGGATCCTCGGGCCGCCGCTTGGCCAGCACGAGGTCCAGCTTCCCGGCGGTCAGCTGTTCGTGCAGGGTCCCCGACAGTTCGACCGTCAGCTCCAGGTCGACCTCCGGGTGGTCGTAGCGGAAGCCCTCCAGGATCTCCGGCAGCCGGGTGAGGACGAAGTCCTCGGAGGCTCCGAAGCGCAGCCGGCCGCGCACCCGGGTGCCCGTGAAGAACGCCGTCGCCTGCTCGTGCACCTCCAGGATCCGCCGGGCGAAGCCCAGCATGGCCTCACCGTCCTCGGTCAGCTCCACGGAATGGGTGTCGCGGGCGAACAGCAGACGCCCGGTGGCGTCCTCCAGGCGCCGCACGTGCTGGCTCACGGTGGACTGACGCAGCCCCAGCCGCCGGGCGGCCTGGGTGAAGCTGAGCGTCTGGGCGACCGCCAGGAAGGTCCGCAGATGAGAGGGGTCGTACACGTGGACAGGCTATCGTGGAACGTGATGACAGTCAGAGTGGTGTGCAGGATTCCCGATCGCTGCGTCGGGGAGGACGATGGAGAGGGGCCCCGCGCCCCGGACACCCGGACACGACACCTCTGACGAACAGCAAGTGGAGCACCGTGAAACGCCTGCGCCGGCCGAGTCGGATGCCGATCGACTTGTACATCCTGCTGCTGCTCGGGACGGTGGGCCTCGCGGCGCTCCTCCCGGCCCGCGGCACGGCCGCCGACGTGGCGTCCGGCGCCTCCACCGCCGCGATCGCCTTCCTGTTCTTCCTCTACGGCGCCCGCCTGTCCACCCGTGAGGCACTGGACGGGCTGCGCCACTGGCGCCTCCATGTCACCGTCCTGGCCTGCACCTTCGTCGTCTTCCCGCTGCTCGGCCTGGCCGCGCGCGGACTCGTGCCGGTGCTCCTGACCCAACCGCTCTACCAGGGGCTGCTGTTCCTCACCCTCGTGCCCTCGACGATCCAGTCGTCGATCGCGTTCACGTCGATCGCCCGGGGCAACGTGCCCGCCGCCATCTGCGCGGGCTCCTTCTCCTCCCTCGTCGGCATCGTCCTCACCCCGCTCCTCGCGGCGGCGCTGCTCGGCAACAGCGGCGGCGGCTTCTCCACCGACTCCCTGGTGAAGATCGTGCTGCAGCTGCTGGTGCCGTTCCTGGCCGGACAGGTGCTGCGCCCGTGGATCGGCGGCTTCGTGGCCCGGCACAAGAAGGTCCTCGGGCTCGTCGACCGCGGCTCGATCCTGCTCGTCGTCTACGCCGCGTTCAGCGAGGGCATGGTCCAGGGCATCTGGCACCAGGTGAGTCCCGTCCGGCTGGCCGGACTGCTCGCCGTCGAGGCCGCCCTGCTCGCCGTGATGCTCGCCCTGACCTGGTACGGCGCCAAGGCGCTGCGGTTCGGCCGCGAGGACCGGATCGCCATCCAGTTCGCCGGGTCGAAGAAGTCCCTCGCCTCCGGACTGCCCATGGCCAGTGTCCTGTTCGGCGCGCACGCCTCCCTGGCCGTGCTGCCGCTGATGCTCTTCCACCAGATGCAGCTGATGGTGTGCGCGGTCATCGCCAAGCGCCGGGTGCGCGACCCGGAGGTCACGGAGCCGTCCGCACCGGCCGCGGCGTCACGGACCGCGATCGGTACAGGGCCACCTTCGCGTTGAGCGTCCGTCTCCCCCGCCGGGCACCGCGTGCGCCTGCGGGTTGTGCGGGGCCGCCCGACCGCGCGGCAGCCTCGGACCGCCGGGGGTGCGGCCCGGCTGATCGGCCCCGCGCCAGGTACGCCGAACAGGCGGTCGCCCGGTCGCCCGGTCGCCCGGCCGTCGGGCGCCGGGACGTCAGCGGCCGCCGCTCACGTGGTCCATGGGCAGCCACAGCACGGTGTCCTTCGTGGACCGGAGCGTCTTCGGGTCGGACAGCTCTCCGTCGGTCAGCGCGCGGTCCCAGACGTGGACGTCGTCGATTGCCCCGGTGAAGAAGGCCCGGCTGTCCATGCGCTGGCCGATGTGCACGCCGAACGGGGAGTTGCGGCTGACGGAACCCGTCACATCGGCGACGGAGGACTGCACCCCGTCGACGAAGAGGGTCAGCCGCCCTCCCCCAAGCTCTCGGCCTTGCCCGAGCAGGGAGGTACCCCCGTCCCGGCGCAGCACCAGATGGTGCCACTGGCCGTCGTTGTACGCGCCGGTGGTCCACAGCGACGCCGTGCGGACGGCCGTCGCGCCGTCGCGCACGGTCATCAGGGCCCGCACCCGGCCGCTGTCCGGCTCGCCGCGCAGCCACACCTGCGGTTGCGTCGAGCCGGTGCCGCCCATCCACAGCATCGGCTGCTCGCCGGTGGCCGCGGTGTACCGGAACCACAGGGACGCGGTGAAGTCCTCGGTGCCGAGCGGGAGCCGGCCGTCGTAGGGCAGGCGTACGGCGTCGTCGGTCCCGTCGAACTCCAGGGCGCCGCCGACGACGCCGTCGGTCTCCTCCGCGCCGCCGAGGACGGCCGCGCGCCGGGCGTGCGGGGCGCGGTCGGCGGTGGTCGGGTCGGGGCCGCGGCGGGGCTGGAGCCAGTCCTCGGTGAAGCGGGCGAAGCGGATCTCGTCGCGCGCGTCGACCGCCCCGCCCTCGTACATCAGGCCCACGGTGCCGTGGTCGACGCGCACCATGTCCGAGTAGCCGGACCAGTCCGTGGTGACGACCGTGCCGCGGTCCACACTGTCCCAGGTGCGTCCGCCGTCGTAGGACGAGCGGATCATCATGGTGCGGCGGCGGTCCGGGTCGCCGGGGCAGGCCAGCAGGATGCGGTCGCCCAGGCGGAGGGTGGAGCCCTGGACCTGCGGGGCGTAGAGGCCGGGGAGGTCCCGGAAGGGCGCGGCGAAGCTGTCGCCGCCGTCGCGGCTGACCGTCTGGGTGCGGTGGCCGAGGTCGGTGCCGTCCTGTTCGCGGCCGCTGACCAGGAGGGAGCCGTCGCCGCGCTCGGTGAGGGCCAGCTCGGACGGCTTCTGCCGGAAGGTGCCGTCGGCGGCGATCGGCCAGGTGTCGGTGGCACCGATCCGCCAGTGGTCGCCGCCGTCGTCGCTGACGATCAGCGCCGCGTGGTTGGCGGTGACCCGGCTGCCGTCCCAGGTCTCGGTGTTGACGCCGAACACCAGCCGTCCGGCGTCCGCGCCGCGGGTGAGCCGGAGGCCGTGCACCGGGCCGGTGGCGTACCAGGAGTTCCAGTCGGCGGGCAGGATCTCGGGGCTCAGATCGCGCGGCCGGGACCAGGTCAGGCCGTCGTCGTCGCTGTACTGCAGGTGCGGGGTGCGGTCGCAGGGGACGGAACAGCTCGCGGCGTCCGTACGGCCCGTGTTGTACGTCTCGGCCAGCAGGATGCGGCCGGTGCCGCGGTCCACGATCGGCGCCGGATTGCCATGGGTGTCGCCGGCGCCCTCGGTGACCACGCGCAGCGGGCCCCAGGTGCGTCCGCCGTCGGTGGAGCGCTTCACCACGATGTCGATGTCCGCCGCGTCACCGCAGTTGAGGACCCGGCCCTCGGCGAACGCGAGGAGCGTGCCGTCGGTCGTCCTCACGATCGCCGGGATGCGGAAGCAGGCGTATCCGGGGTCCTGGGACGCCTTGAAGAGGATCTGCTGCTCGAAGTCGGGGCTGCTGGTGGCCTGCTGGGCCTGCTGGGCCTGCTGGGCGTGCGCCGGGTTCGGCAGCACCGACAGCGCGGCCGCCGCGAAGGCGGCGGCCAGGGCGGCTCTCAGTCGTGCACGGAGTCTTGACGGCATGGTGCGACCTGCCCTTCACGCGTCGCAGACACAGGGACATGAGTCCATCCGGTCATCGGGACATTCGGACATCCGATGTCCAACGGGCGCTTCACCGACGGTAGTTGGGGCCTCCGGCGCCCCACAAGGAGCGTGCAGCCACTTCGGGGGTTCAGGGGCGCAGCACGACCTTGCCGAGGTTGCTCCGCGACTCGACGACCTCGTGCGCCCGCGCCGCGTCCGTCAGCGCGAACTCCCCGTGCACGGCGGGCCTCAGGGCCCCGTCGGCGAACAGCCGCCACAGCTCCCGCCGCCACCGCTCGTACAGCTCCGGCTGCCCGCGGGCGATCAGGGCCATCTGGAAACCGATGACCGACTTGGCGCCCACCAGCAGGTCGTACGCCCGGATCGTCCCGCCACCCGAGCTGTACGCCACCAGCCGGCCGCCCGGGGCGAGCGCGGCGAGCGCCGGGGTGAGCAGCTCGCCGCCGACCGCGTCCAGCACGTAGTCGACAGGGTCTCCCCAGTCGTCGTCGCCGTACAGGACGACCTCGTCGGCGCCGAGGGAGCGGACGAAGTCCGCCTTGGCCGGGTCGGAGACCGCCCCCACCACCCGTGCCGCGCCCCGCAGGCGGGCCAGCTGCACGGCGAGCTGCCCGACACCGCTCGCCGCGGCCGTGACCAGGGCGGCCTCGACGGGTGCGGGGCGTGCGGCCTCCAGGGCGCCGAGGGCGACCAGGCCGCTGCGCACCAGCGCGACCGCGTCCACGGCCGAGGCGCCGTCGGGCACGGGGGAGGCCATGGCCTCGTGCAGGGCCGCGAAGTCGGCGTAGCCGTGCCCGAAGCACAGTCCCGTCACCGGGTCGCCGGCCCGGAACCGGGTCACGCCCGCCCCGACGGCTGCCACGCGCCCGGCGATCTCGCCGCCCAGCGGGACCGGCTCGGGGGCCTCCGTGACCTTGCGGACGATGGGGAGCGTGACCCCGACCGCCTCGCAGCGTACGAGGAGCTCGCCGGGGCCGGGAGCGGGCACGGGGACCTCCTCCACGAACAGGGGGCCGCCGGCGGACTCGTACCGGACGCGACGCATCGCACCTCCAGAAATCGTTGGAGGTCCCAATGGTATCCAGATTCATTGGGAAGACCAACGGCTTTTTCGCTAGGCTGCCACCATGGCCGAAGCCCCCCTCCTCGCGATCCGCTCCCTGCCCAGCTGGCTCCTCGGCCGCGCCGCGGCGCGCGGCCGCGCCCTGGTGGCCGACGCCCTCGCCGCCGAGGGCCTGAAGATGTGGCACCACGTGGTGCTCTCCGCCGTCCGCGACCTCGCGCCCGTCGCCCAGGCCGACCTCGGCCGCGCAGTGGCACTCGACCCCAAGGACCTGGTCGGCATCCTCAACGACCTGCAGGCCGCGGGCCTCGTCGTGCGCGAGCCGGACCCCGGGGACCGCCGCAAGAACGCGGTCTCGCTCACCGAAGAGGGCGGCCGCGCCCGGGTCGGGGGCGTCGTCGTGCGCGAGCCGCACCCGGGGGACCGCCGAAAGAAGGCGGTATCGCTCACCGATGTGGGGGGCCGCCACCTGGAGCGGTGCGAGTTGGGGGCCGGCGTGGCCAACGACACCCTGCTCGCCCCCCTCTCGTCGGCCGAACGCGACCGGTTCACGGGCATGTTGATCCGGATTTCCGGCGCGGACGGCTGACGGCGGCTAACGTTCCGTCATGACCGCACCCCTCGTACTCGACCCGGCACGCACCGCACTCGTCCTCGTCGACCTGATGGACCGCATCGTGGCGCTGCCCCTGGAGCCCCGAAAGGGCACCGAAGTCCTCGTCACCGCCGAGGAACTGGCCGCGGCCTTCCGCTCGGCCGGGGCGCTCGTCGTCCTGATCCGCGTCGAGCGGACCGGCGTCGCCGAGCAGCCGCCCGGCAGCGGACTGGCCGCCGGTCTGCTCAAGGACGGCGACGTGGAGATCGTGAAGCGGACCATCGGCGCCTTCCAGGGCACGGACCTCGACGCGCGGCTGCGCGACCGCGGCATCACCACACTGGTGTTCGGCGGCATCGCCACGAACCTCGGCGTCGAGTCCACCGCCCGCGCCGCCCACGACCTCGGCTACGAACTCGTCTTCGCCGAGGACACCATGGCCGCGTTCACGGCCGCCGAGCACGAGGCGTCCGTACGGCTGGACTTCCCGCGGCTGGGATCGGTCGCGACCGCCGGGCAGATGCGCCTCACCGGCGGCTGACCGGCCGCACCGGCACCCCGCCGCCGAGCCGACCGGGAGTCCCGGGCCGGAGCCGAGGCGGGCCCCTGCGGCGCGGGGGGCGCTCCCCGCCGGTCGGGGCCCCGCCGCCGTGCCGCCGGGAGCCGGTCAGCCCTGGGCGGCCGCGGCCCGCAGCGCAAGCCGGTGCTCGCCCGCGTACACGTTCATGGAGCTGCCCCGCAGGAAGCCCACCAGCGTCAGCCCCGTCTCGGCGGCCAGGTCCACCGCCAGCGAGGAGGGCGCCGAGACCGCCGCCAGCACCGGGATGCCCGCCATCACGGCCTTCTGCGCCAGCTCGAAGGAGGCCCGGCCCGACACCAGCAGGATCGTGCGGGACAGGGGCAGGTCCCCGTTCTGCAGGGCGCGGCCGACCAGCTTGTCGACCGCGTTGTGCCGGCCCACGTCCTCCCGTACGTCCAGCAACTCCCCCTCCTCGGAGAACAGGGCCGCCGCGTGCAGCCCCCCGGTCCGGTCGAACACCCGCTGGGCCGCCCTCAGCCGCTCGGGGAGGGCCGAGAGCAGCGCGGGCTCGACACGCACCGGGGGAGTGTCCGCGATCGGCCAGCGGGCCGTCGTACGGACCGCGTCCAGACTCGCCTTGCCGCACAGCCCGCACGACGAGGTCGTGTAGACGTTCCGCTCCAGCGTGAAGTCGGGGAGCGCGACGCCCGGCGCGGTCCGCACGTCCACCACGTTGTAGGTGTTCGAGCCGTCCGCCGTCGCGCCCGCGCAGTAGACGATGTTCTGCAGGTCGGACGCCGTGGCCAGCACACCCTCGCTCACCAGGAAACCCGCGGCCAGCGCGAAGTCGTCGCCCGGCGTGCGCATGGTGATCGCGAGGGACTTGCCGTTGAGCCTGATCTCCAGGGGTTCCTCGGCGACGAGCGTGTCGGGCCGGGTGGCGACCGCCCCGTCCCGGACCCGGATCACCTTGCGTCGCTCCGTGACTCGTCCCATGTCCTGATCAGCCCCGGTTCTGTACGTGCTGGTAGCCGAAACGGCCCTTGATGCAGAGATTGCCGTCGGTCACCGGGCCGTCGTGCGGCGAGGTGACCTCCACGACCTCATTCTCCTGCACATGGAGGGTGAGGTTGCAGCCCACTCCGCAGCAGGCGCACACCGTGGTCGTCCCGGTCTGCTTCGACTCGTCCCACCTGCCCGCCGCCCGCATGTCGGACTCCGACCTGAACGACAGCGCCCCCGTCGGGCACACCTCGGTGCAGTTGCCCCGGTCCACGCACGCCGAGCCGGGACGCGGCACGTCGTGCTCCACCGCGATCCGGGCGCCGAAGCCACGCCCGGAGACCGAGATCGCGAAGGCGTTCTGCCACTGATCACCGCAGCTCGTCCGCCCGGTCCACGCCCGCCACCACGTCCCCGCCCCGAAGGAGGCCGCCGATGTCCGGCGACAGCAGTCCGCCTAGCCGCCGTGGCCTGAGAGCCGTCGCCTGGCTCTGGGTGGGGGCACCGCTCGCATACGGCCTGCACGAGCTCGTACAGAAGGCGACGCAGCTGTTCACCGTGTGAATGGCAGGGCGCCCGAGGGTCTGACGGAAGCCGACAACGAGGGCGCCCGAATCCTGTGGCATCAGCTGCCGTCGTACCCGCGAGTCACTGACAAGACTGATGGATCCCGCGACAGACCGGCCAACGAGGGGGACCCCACATGAACGGCTCGCGCATCACCGCCGTCGGTCATTACCAGCCCGCCCGGGTGCTCACCAACGAGGACCTGGAGGGCATGGTCGACACCAGTGACGCCTGGATCCGCAGCCGCGTGGGCATCCGGACCCGGCACATCGCCGGCCCCGACGAGCCCGTCGACGAGCTCGCCGCGCACGCGGCCGCCAAGGCCCTCGCCGCCGCCGGTATCACGCCCGACGACATCGACCTGGTCCTGGTCGCCACCTCCACCGCGATCGACCGCTCCCCGAACACCGCCGCCCGCGTCGCGGCCCGGCTCGGCATTCCGCAGCCCGCCGCGATGGACGTCAACGTCGTCTGCGCGGGATTCACCCACGCGCTGGCCACCGCCGACCACACCGTCCGGGCGGGAGCGGCCACCCGGGCCCTCGTCATCGGCGCCGACAAGATGTCCGAGGTGACCGACTGGAGCGACCGCACCACCTGCGTCCTCGTGGGCGACGGGGCCGGGGCCGCCGTCGTGGAGGCGTGCGCCGCGGGGGAGGAGGCCGGGATCGGGCCCGTGCTGTGGGGGTCGGTGCCGGAGATGGGACACGCGGTGCGGATCGAGGGCACCCCGCCGCGGTTCGCACAGGAGGGGCAGGCCGTCTACCGGTGGGCGACCACCCGGCTTCCGCCCATCGCCCGTCGTGCCTGCGAGAAGGCCGGCATCGCCCCCGAGGACCTCGCCGCGGTGGTGCTGCACCAGGCCAACCTGCGCATCATCGAACCCCTCGCCCACAAGCTCGGCGCCGTCAACGCCGTGGTCGCGCGTGATGTCTCCGACTCGGGCAACACCTCTGCCGCCAGCATCCCCCTCGCCCTCTCCAAGCTCGTCGAGCGCGGCGAGATCTCCGCCGGCGACCCTGTGCTGCTGTTCGGCTTCGGCGGGAACCTCTCGTACGCCGGTCAGGTCGTCCGCTGCCCCTGAGGGCCCGCGCGGGCGCGCGAGCGCGGGAGTGGCACGCTCCGGCCGTGATCTGACGCGCCCCGCTTCCCGTCTCCCCGGCCCTTGTGGGCCGTGGACTGTAGACGAAAGACAATCGATACTGGGCGTCCAGTGCGCGTGAGCCTTCCGTCCGCCGTGCACGGCCCTGCCGAGGAGGGGGACCACGAATGCTGTCGACCGGGCTGCCGCAGGGGGCAGTGCCCAAGCTCGAACGCCCCGGACCGCTGCGCGACCGCGTCTACGAGGCCCTGCTCGAACTCGTCACGACCCGTGCGCTGCAGCCCGGCCAGCACCTGGTCGAGAGCGAACTCGCCGGGCACCTGGGCGTCTCCCGGCAACCGGTCCGGGAGGCGCTCCAGCGGCTGAACACCGAGGGCTGGGTCGATCTGCGGCCCGCCCAGGGCGCCTTCGTGCACGAGCCGACCGAGGAGGAGGCCGACCAGCTCCTCACGGTCCGTACGCTCCTGGAGGCCGAGGCGGCCCGGCTCGCCGCCGCGAACGCGGACGAGGCGGGTGTCGACGCCCTCGACGAGATCGTGGCGCAGGGGCTGAAGGCCGTTGCCTCCAACGACGTGACCAGTGCCGTCGCCCTGAACGCCGCCTTCCACGCCAAGATCATGGAGCTGGCCGGCAACGCGGTGCTCGCCGAGCTGGCCGCGCAGGTGGACCGCCGGGTGCGGTGGTACTACACCCCTGTGGCCCGTCTGCGGGGCGGCCGGTCCTGGACCGAACACCGGGAGCTGATCGCCGCCATCGCCGACAAGGACGAGCAGCTCGCCACCCGGCTGATGCGCGAACACACAGAACACACCCGGCACTCGTATCACGAGCGGGCGAAGTCCTGAGTCCTCGCCGCCGACGCGCACGAGTGGGCCTCCACGCCGAGCATCGCCGCCAGCACGGCCACCAGGGACAGCAGTTCGACGGCCGCGCAGACATGCACGCCCAGCAGCGCGCAGGCCAGGGCCACGGGTGTGGCGGCCGTCCGGAATCGCAGCGGCCGCAGGCGCATCGCCGCACGGAACGCCACGTCACCCGAGAGGAACAGGGCGACCCCGCCCGCGAGGGCGAGTGACGGGCCGGTGTGGAGGTGCTCGGTGAGGTGGCCGAGCGCCTTCTTCACCCCGGCGGCGAGGCAGGCGATGCCCAGCAGCATCGGCAGGAAGGCGTAGTAGTACGCGTTCATCGCCAGCCGCCACCGGTCCGGCGGCGGCGTCGCCCGGAAGGCGGCCTCCGCACCCTCCTCGTCCCGTACGAAGTAGGTCCACCACAGGGCGACGGCGAGCGCGAGGGCCAGGAACGCCCCGCCGAACAGGCCCGGCGTGAGCGGCAGATCGCCGATCCCCACGCCGATGGAGATGACCGACTCGCCGAGCGCGATGATCAGCAGCAGTCCGTGCCGCTCCACGAAGTGCGCCGGGTCCAGACTGCCCAACTGCACCCGCAGGGCGTCCGGGGTGCGTCCGTCCCGGCGGCCGGGGCCGTGCTCCGCCACGTACGGGGTCACGAACTGCAGGGCGATCGCGAGCAGCCACAGCCCGTCCGCCGCGAGCCCGTCGAAGAGGCCCGCGGCGGTCACCGACAGGGCCGCCAGCCCGTTCGACACGCCGTACCAGACCGAGTCCCAGCCGTGACTGCGGGTGTAGAGCGCGGTGTGGACGACCACGACCAGCAGGAACCCCAGCCCGAAGACCACGCCCGTGTCGTCGAAGACGCGCGGTATCGCCAGCGCGCACACCAGGAACGCGCCCATGCCGAGCATCAGCAGCAGGCGCCGGGACGGCCGGTCGGGCGGCACCTGGTTGGTGAGGTAGGCGTAGGCGCCGTACATCCAGAACAGCACGACGAAGATCAGCGCCACGCGGCCGGCCGTCGCGAACGACAGATCGCCGGCGAGCAGCACGGTCAGCTGGGTGAGGGTGAACACGAAGACGAGATCGAAGAAGAGCTCCAGTGTGGTGACTCTGCGCCCTTGCTCCTGCGGTGCTGTGCTCATGTGATCCCCCTCGGCCGGTCGCTGTGGTGATCGTAGAGGGCGGAACCAGCTGGTCCGCCCCCAACAGGGAGCGGACCAGGCGGAGTTGCCGTTGCCTCAGCTCACCGTCGCGGTGAAGAAGGGGGTACAGGAAGCCGCCGGGGCGCGGGTGGGCGGGACACCCGCCGAAACGGCACGACTGGTACGGGAGATATGGGGAACACGGCGTGACAGCACCCGGGACCGGCCCCGGACCACGGCCATGCGGCGACCGGCCGTGCGGCATCCCGCACCCGCCCGGTCACGACGTGCCGCGCCGCTCACTCAGGCCCGGCCGTCGCGCGCCCCGCCGTCCGGCCCCGCACGCGGCCGCCCCGCCCGAGTCCGCGTCGAAGCGCGCTCAGGCGCCGGGAACGACCCTGGCCACACCCCGCCCCCATCGCCGCCCCGAGAGCGGAGCAGACGAATGGCACCCACGCTCACCACCACCCGCCCCACCCTCATGCTGAAGCCCGGCACCGCCTGGAGCGACGCCTGGCGGCGCTGCCTGGCCGCCGCCCCCGAGGCCTTCCGGGACGACCGCGTCCTCAACCTCTTCGGCGCCGCCTGGCGGACCGACGGCCGCGCGCTGCCCGCGACCACCCCGGTCGACGGCAGCCCCATCGCGGGTGCGCCACGGCTCGACCCGGCCACCGCCCGGCAGGCGGTCCGGGCCTCGCTCGACCAGCACCGCGCCTGGCGGCACGTCCCCCTCGAGGAGCGCCGGGCCCGGGTCGCGGCCACCCTCGACGCGCTCACCGAGCACCGCGAACTGCTCGCGCTGCTGCTCGTCTGGGAGATCGGCAAGCCCTGGCGGCTCGCCCAGGCCGACGTCGACCGGGCGATCGACGGCGTGCGCTGGTACGTCGACGGCATCGAGCCGATGGTCGCCGGCCGGGCACCGCTCAACGGGCCGGTGTCCAACATCGCGAGCTGGAACTATCCGATGAGCGTGCTCGTCCACGCAATGCTGGTGCAGGCACTGGCGGGCAACGCGGTCATCGCCAAGACCCCCACCGACGGCGGCGTCGCCTGCCTCACCCTGGCCTCGGCGCTGGCCGCCCGCGAGGGCATCCCCGTCACCCTCGTCAGCGGCAGCGGGGGCGAGCTGTCGGAGGCGCTGGTCCGCGCGCCCGAGATCGGCTGCGTCTCCTTCGTCGGCGGCCGCGACACCGGCGCCGCGGTGGCCACCGCCGTGGCCGACCTCGGCAAGCGGCACGTACTGGAACAGGAGGGCCTCAACACCTGGGGCGTCTGGAACTTCTCCGGCTGGGACGCGCTCACCGCCGTGATCCCCAAGCTCTTCGACTACGGCAAGCAGCGCTGCACGGCGTACCCGCGCTTCGTCGTCCAGCGCACGCTGTTCGACGAGTTCCTCGCGGCCTACCTCCCCGCGGTCCGCGGGATCAAGGTCGGCCACCCGCTGGCCGTCGGACACCCCGACGACCTTCCGCCCGAGCTGGACTTCGGCCCGGTGATCAACGCGGCCAAGGCGAAGGAGCTGCACGAGCAGGTCGGCGAGGCCATCGACCGGGGCGCCGTCCCGCTGCACCGCGGCGCGCTGTCCGACGCCCGCCTGCTGCCCGGCCAGGACACCTCGGCATACGTCCAGCCGGTCACGCTGCTGGGCCCGCCCCCGTCCTCCCCGCTGCACCACGCGGAGCCGTTCGGGCCGGTGGACACCATCGTCCTGGTCGACACGGAGGCCGAGCTGCTCGCCGCGATGAACGCCTCCAACGGTGCGCTGGTCGCCACCCTCTCCACGGACGACCGGGCCACCTACGACCGGCTCGCCCCGCAGGTCCGCGCCTTCAAGGTCGGCCACGGCAAGCCGCGCTCCCGTGGCGACCGCGACGAGCTGTTCGGCGGCTTCGGCGCCTCCTGGCGCGGAGCGTTCGTGGGCGGTGAGCTCCTGGTGCGCGCGGTGACCCAGGGCCCGGCCGGGGAGCGGCTGCCCGGCAACTTCCCGGACTACCAGCTCATGCCGTGAGCCCGGTCCCGGTGGCGCCGGTCCCGGACGGGTGCCACCGGGCGATGATCTCGTCGGCCAGCCAGCGCGCCACTCCCCGCGGATAGGGACGCGGCAGGCTGAGCACGATGTGGTTCATCCCGGCACCGACGAGCGCGGCGACCGTCTCCCGGGTCGCCGCCGGGTCGTCGTACGAGACGAGGACCTGCACCGAGCGGATGATGTCCGACGGATCGCGCCCCAGCTCGGCGCAGTGCGCGTCCAGCACCCGGGCGCGCCCCGCGACGAAGTCGACGGTGTTGTGCGGCGGCCCGGGCACGTTCCAGATGTCGGCGTGCTCGGCGACCAGCCGCAGCAGGCGTGTGCCCCAGCCGCCGACGAGCACAGGAGGGCCGGGACGCTGCACCGGCCCCGGCTGGTTCCGGGTGCCCTTCAGCCGGTAGTGGCGGCCGGTGTAGTCGAAGACGTCCCGCGTCCACATCAGCTTCAGGATCTCGACGGTCTCCGCGAGCCGGGCGATGCCCTCGGCGGGCGGGACGAGGGTGAGGCCGTACGCCTCGTACTCCGCGATCGCCGGGTTCTCGCCCGGGATCCCGCCGGCGCCCGGCGGCTGGTGCGTGCCGCCTACCCCGAGGCCCAGGACGAGCCGCCCGCCCGAGATCACGTCCACCGTGGATGCCATCTTGCCGAGCACGGCCGGCGGACGGATTCGGTTGCTGGTCACCAGCAGTCCCAGGCGCAGCCGCCGGGTCTGCGCGGCGAGCGCGCTGAGCAGCGTCCATCCCTCGTGGATCTGACCGTCCTTCGGCCCGGCCACGGGCAGCAGATGGTCCCAGAGCCAGGCGTCTGCTATCTCCGGCACCGCGTCGGCCTCCAGCCAGACGCGGCGGATGTCCTCGTACGGCACGTGCATGGGAGTGGTCTTGATGCCGAAGCGCACAGTCGTCGTCATGACCATCAGCGTACTAAATCATCAGCGAGGCTGACGATCAGTTTTCGGTACAGTCTTCGTGTGGACAGCGATCAGCGGCCGGCCCCCCTGGAATCCCGGCTCGGCTACCTCCTCAAGCACGCCCAGGCCAAGCTCACCCGTGCGTCCGCGGAGGCTCTCGCGCCGTACGGCGTGGACGGTCACGAACTGGCGGTGCTGGTGGTGCTCTGCGGCGACGAGCCGCTGTCCCAGGTCGAGGTGGCCGGACGGCTCGGTGTGGACCGCACGACGATGGTGTCGCTGATCGACTCCCTGGAGGACCGGGGACTGGTGGAGCGCCGGCGCAGCCCGCGGGACCGCCGCCGCAACATCGTCGAGCTCACGCCCGCGGGCCGGGACTGCCTGCGCGAGGCCGAGCGGGCGCGCCGGATCGCGGAGCGCCGCTTCCTCGCCCCGCTCGACGAGGAGACGGCCGCGGCACTCGTCCGTGCCCTCCAGGTCCGGGTCGCGTCGCCGTAGCGGGGCGGCCACTCGCGGTCACGCGCCTCACCGGCGGATATGCAGGTGAAACGCACTCCGAAACCTTGGTATTGTTGTCCATGTCGCCGCGGGGCGCAGCCCCGGCAAGGCGGCCAACACCTGGTCCGGGTGGCGGAATGGCAGACGCGCTAGCTTGAGGTGCTAGTGCCCTTTATCGGGCGTGGGGGTTCAAGTCCCCCCTCGGACACAAACTTTGGTCGGTCACCATATCGTCCCGGATCGTTAACAAATTGACGGGGGT
>NZ_JBHYKH010000037.1:0-32440 GCF_042741275.1 Streptomyces sp. NPDC058964 | reverse complement strand
CGCGGGCGCCGGGGGGGTGCCGGGGGGGGCCGTCCCCCCCCCCGGGGGGGGGGGGGCCGGTTTCGCCCGCGTGGAGGACCCCGGTGGCGACGGGCGGGGTCCCGTCGTCCGCGGTGCCGCCGCCGCCCGCGGGGACGGGGGCGACCGGGGAGGCGAGGCCGGCGGACGGGTCCTCGGCCCCGGAACCGGCCGCGGCCACCGTGATCGTGCCCTGGACGCGCGCCCCACCGCAGGAGACGCGCACGTCGTAGCGGCCCGGCGTCGCCGAGGAGCGGATCCGGCTCTCCCCGGCGAGGGTGCCGTCGGTGCCCGCGAGCGTGATGTCCGAGACGAAGGCGTCGGAGACCGCCGTGGCCGTCCGCCCGCCGCAGCCGCTGACGCGCAGGGCCACGTCGGCGCCGGGGGCGGGGGACGACGGGGTCACCGAGACACCGCCTCCCTCCGCCGCGTGCGCCGTGGGAATGAGCGTGACGGCGGCCAGGATTCCCGTACAGAGAGTGAGACGTAGTGAGCCCATCGTGAACCTCCAGATACTGGGAGGCTCCCCCGCAAGGCGCGCCTCCGCATCCTCGGAAGGCGCGCGATTGCTCCATACGGGTGGGGCAGGGTTTGAAAGTCCTGCTCAGACCAGGTCGACGAGGTCCGCGATGGAGTCGACGACCTGGGACGGGCGGAAGGGGTGGCGGTCGACGTCCTGGGGCTGGGTGACGCCGGTCAGCACCAGGAAGGTCCGCATCCCGGCCTCCAGGCCCGCGAGGATGTCGGTGTCCATGCGGTCGCCGATCATCGCGGAGGTCTCGGAGTGGGCGCCGATCGCGTTGAGTCCGGCCCGCATCATCAGCGGGTTGGGCTTGCCGACGAAGTACGGCTGCTTTCCGGTCGCGGCGGTGATCAGGGCGGCGACCGAGCCGGTGGCGGGCAGGTCGCCCTCGGTGGAGGGACCGACGTTGTCGGGGTTGGTGGCGATGAACCGGGCGCCGCCGTTGATCAGGCGTACGGCCTTGGTCAGCGCCTCGAAGGAGTAGGTGCGGGTCTCGCCGAGGATCACGAAGTCGGGGTCGTGGTCGGTGAGGATGTAGCCGACGTCGTGCAGCGCGGTGGTCAGGCCCGCCTCGCCTATGACATAGGCGCTGCCGCCGGGCCGCTGGTCGTCCAGGAACTGGGCGGTGGCCAGTGCGGAGGTCCAGATGTTCTCCACCGGCACGTCCAGGCCCATCCGGCGCAGCCGGGCGTGCAGGTCACGGGCGGTGTAGATGGAGTTGTTGGTGAGCACCAGGAAGGGCCGCCCGGAGTCGCGCAGCTTCTTCAGGAAGGCGTCGGCGCCGGGGATCGGGACCCCCTCGTGGATCAGGACGCCGTCCATGTCGGTGAGCCACGACTCGATCGGCTTGCGGTCTGCCATGTGCTTGCGTCTCCTGCGTGCGTACGGTCAAGAAGCGGGGGCCGGAACCACGGCGTACCGACGCCCCCAGCCTAGTCAGAGCGGCCTGATCCTGACCCTGGTCGGACCTGGGTGATCCGCACTCCGCCGATCACCCGGTCACCGGTTGTTCCCGCCGGTGCAACGGCAGCGGACGCGGACCGAGGTCGCACCGGCCGGGACCTGGGGCGTGCCGGTCTGCGTCCGGGAGCAGACGCCGGTCGGCCCCACCGCACGCACGATTCGCCATCCGACTGTGCGAAGGCGGTGACCAGCACGGTGTGGGCGAGGGCCACGATCCGGGGACTGCCGTTGGGCGGCACCGGCGGCTTGGAGGAGGCCACCAGGACCGACAGTCCGGCCACCGCCGACGGCACGGCGACCGGGAGCACGAACAGCGCGCCGGGGGAACGGCGGTGACGTCTTCTCAGCGTGGCGCCGGCCGACGCGGCCCAGGTGCCGGCGGCGAGCGCCGGCAGACCCGTGGCACACGCTCGGGATGCCGGACGGGCCCGCCCCGGGTCAGCCCGGTCCCGTCCGCGAGGGGTGCCGGGCAGGGGAACCGGTCGAGGGTGACGAGCGTACGGCCGGGAGTGCGCCCTGCCGCCTCGCCCCTTCCGTGGAGCCGGCGGGGGACCGCGGCTGCTCCGGTTCGGCTCCCGCGACGACCGTGCCCCGGCCCTGCCGCCTGAGCCGCCCCTCCAGCACCGGCTCGCGCACCGCCCGCCGCCCGGTCTCGCGGGCGACGTCGTACCGCTCGGCCAGGTCGTGCCCGGTGGGGATGGTGCTGCCGTGCCCGAGCTCCTCCACCAGCGCGGCGGTCTGCGCCTTGACCGCGTAGTACTGCGGTAGTACTTCGGGGTGCGCCCGTGCTCGGGAATGCCGGAGCGAACGGGGCCGCCGGGGGCCTGGTCGTTCGGGTAGTCCACGCAGGGACCGTCGCGGACGGGGTGACCGGCCCGGGGTACGGACCCCGTCCACGACCTCAGCGACGTCGGCTGCGGGCCAGCAGGAAGGCCGCGCAGCCGGCCGCCAGCGCCATCCCGGCGGCGAGGAGGCGGGGCGCCGCGCCGGAGCCGGTATGCGCGAGTTCCTCGGCGCGGGGCCCGTGCCCGGACGCCCAGTCGTGCCGGCCTTCCCACCGGCCGTCCCGGTCGGTCTCCCGCTCGCCTTCCTCACCCGCTTCGAAGACCTCGCCCGTGTCCTCGTCCGTATCGGTGCCGCCGCTCTCCTCGGCGGAGGGGAGCCCGGACTCCGGAGAGGCGGAGGAGGCGGTGGCGGGGGCGGAGAGGGCGGGGGTGGGCGCCTCGGCCGTGACACTGGCGGTGACGGTGGCCTCGGGCTCACCGGTCGGAGGGGACGCGGACTCCTCGCCGCCTCCTCCGTCGCCGATCTTGAACCGGTAGCTGTTCGACTCGCCGATCCAGTCGCCGTCCGCGTCGTGCCGCTGCACGACGGCCGCGTTGGCGGTGATCTCGTTCGGTAAGGCGTCCGAGGTCATCGAGAGCCGGAGCTTGACGGTGACCGCCCTGCCCGGGGCCACGCTGAAGCCGGAGAAGCCGCTTCCGTCCAAGACCCCGACGAGTTCGTGCTCGTCGGTGGTCTCGAAGCGGACGGGCCGGGTGCGCGACCCGTCGTAGAACTCCAGTTGGGGCTGCGAAGGCTGGAGGACCCGCTTGTCGTCGACGAGCACGACCACCGGGTGCACACCGGCGCAGGTGATGCGGGTGGTGTTGGTGAGGTCGAGGTACCAGGTGCCGAAACCGCCGCCGGGCTCGAACGAGGCGGGTCCGCCGTGGATCTTGGCGGTGAGCGGAAACGCCTTGTCGTCCGCACCGGCACAGCTGGGGTCATTGCCCGCACGGGCGACCGCGGGCGCCACCGGGGCGAGCACGGCGGTCGCGGCGAGGCAGAGGGAACAGAGAGGCAGGGGCGTGCGCAATCGCATAAACCCATAACCATCCGGATCTCCTCGCAAACCGGACGCCGCCATCCCGGCCGCTGCCCACGAACGGCGCCCCGGATCCCCCCGATCGGCCCACGACGCCCCTGGGAGGCGAGTCAACGCGCGACCGGCACGGACCACCCGAGTTTCGGAGTCCGCCCGGGTCGACCGGACGTACGCCGCGCCCGCGCACCGGGCCGGGCCGCTGTGGCACAACGGCAGGAGTCCCGCGATCTGTCCGCGCTGCGGCATCGCCCTCACCGGCGGCCGCGTCGGCACGCCCGGTGCCCTCCTCGGCGAACTCCGCGCGGAGCCGGGCGCCCGGGTGCCGCACGTGCGGGGCACGCGAGACGGGACCCGAGGCCCTGTCGCACGGGTCCGAATGCCAGCCGCTGCCGGGACTCGAGGTCGCTGTGCAGGACGGCTGCGGGTGCGCGGTCCCTCGGTCGCGCCTGCCGCCCAGCGGCACGGGGACCGTCGGAGCGGCCCGGGACAGGCGGGACGGCCGGCTGGACACCGGTGACACGGCGGCTGCCGGGCGGCCCGGCGAGGTCACGGTGACCCCGCCCCACCCTCCGGCAGTCGTCGGCCGGGGCCCGGTTCCACCGTGCGCGGGGGTCAGGTGTCCGCGCGGCCGAACACCGGGGCCAGCATCAGCTGGGCCGCGCCCTCCGCGACTCCGCCGGAGGCGACCCGTACGGGGACCGTCCCGCCGTAGACGCCCTCCCGCCGGGCACGCTCGGCCAGCACCCCGGCGACGCCCCGCACGAAGACCTCGGGTGCCGCGGCGACCGTGCGGCCGCCCAGCAGTACGAGGTCGATGTCGAGCAGCCCGACCAGATTCGCGGCGCCCGCCCCCAGCACCCGGGCCGCCTCCGCCGTGTCACCACGGCGCACGGCGGTGAGGCACAGCGCCTCGATGCAGCCCCTCCCCCCGCACTCGCACACCGGCCCGTCGAGCTGAATGACCTGGTGGCCGAACTCCCCCGCCCCGGTGCGCGCTCCCCGGTGCACGCTCCCGCCGATCACCAGACCGGCGCCGAGCCCCGTACCGAGATGCAGATACGCGAACGATCCGCCCTCACCGCCGACGGCCAGTCCGAGCGCGGCCGCGTTGGTGTCCTTGTCGACCACGACGGGGGCCCCGAGCCGCCCGGCGAGCGCGTCCCGCAGCGGGAAGCCGTCCCACTCGGGGAACCCGGTGACGCGGTGCAGCACACCGTGCGCGTGGTCCAGGGGGCCGGGCAGGGCGACACCGACGCCGAGCACGGCCCCGCGCGCCCCGGCGGACACCAGCTCCTCCACCTGCCGGGCCGTGCCCTCGACGACCGCCTCGGCCCCGGCCCCCAGGTCCAGGGCGACCCGCGTCTCGGCCACCACCTCGCCGGTGAGATCGCAGAGCACCGCCCGCAGTTCGTCCCGGTCCAGATGCACGCCCACCGCGTGCCCCGCCTCCGGCACCAGCCGCAGGACGGTCCGCGGCTTGCCCCCGGTGGAGGCCCGCCGTCCCGCCTCCGCGGCGAAACCCTCCTCCCGCAGCCGAGCGGTGATCTTGCTGACGGCCTGCGGGGTCAGCCCGGTCCGCTCGGCGAGTTCGAGCCGGCTGATGCCCTCCGCGGCGGCCGTGCGCAGCAGATCCAGCACCAGTGCGGTGTTGTGGCTGCGCACGGCGAGCAGATTCGCTCCGGCCGGCCCGCTCTTCGTCCTGTTCACGCCACCCATTGTCCCCTCCGCTTGCACTTTGGCAACAGCGTTGCGAAAGTGGGACGCATGACTGCTGGTACACCCCTCCGCGTGGGCCTGGTCGGCTACGGCCTCGCGGGTTCCGTCTTCCATGCCCCGCTGATCGCGGCCACCGAGGGCCTCGCCCTCGACACGGTGGTCACCTCGAACCCCGAGCGGCAGGAGCAGGCCCGCGCCGAGTTCCCGGACGTCCGGATCGCCGCCGCCCCGGACGAGCTGTTCGACCGCGCCGACGAGCTGGACCTGATCGTCATCGCGTCCCCGAACAGGACGCACGTCCCGGTCGCGACCGCCGCCCTGAAGGCGGGCCTCGCGGTCGTCGTGGACAAGCCGATCGCGGGCACGGCCGCCGAGGCCCGTGATCTCGCCGCCCTCGCCGAGGAGCGCGGCCTGCTGCTGTCGGTCTTCCAGAACCGGCGCTGGGACAACGACTTCCTGACCCTCCGCAGGCTGGTCAGCCACGGCGAGCTGGGCGACGTTCGGCGGTTCGAGTCCCGCTTCGAACGGTGGCGGCCGCAGCCCAAGGGCGGCTGGCGCGAGTCCGGCGATCCCTCAGAGATCGGAGGTCTGCTGTACGACCTCGGCAGCCACGTCGTCGACCAGGCGCTGGTCCTGTTCGGCCCCGCCACCCAGGTGTACGCCGAGGCCGACATCCGCCGCCCCGGCGCGGAGACCGACGACGACACCTTCATCGCCGTCACCCACGCGAGCGGCGTCCGCTCCCACCTCTACGTCTCCGCCACGGCCGCTCAGCTCGGTCCGCGCTTCCGGGTCCTCGGCTCGCGCGCGGGCTATGTGAAGTACGGCCTGGACCCGCAGGAGGCGGCGCTGCGGGAAGGGCTGCGCCCCGGTCCGCAGTGGGGCGCGGAGCCCGAGTCCCTGTGGGGCCGCCTGGGCTCCGGCGAGTCCCCGCTGACCGGCGGCGGCGAGCCCGTACCGACCCTGCCCGGCGACTACCCGGCCTACTACGCGGCCGTGGCCGCGGCCCTCACCGGCGCAGGCCCCAACCCGGTGACCGCGCTGGAGGCGGCCGCCACCCTCGACGTACTGGAGGCGGCACGGCGTTCCGCCCATGACGGAGTGGCGGTGACGCTCTGATGCACCACCCGAAGATCACCCCGAAGTTCGCCCCCGAGATCACCCCGTCCGTCGAGGAGCTGGAGGCGCAGGAACGGCGCCTGGTCTTCCAGCAGTTCAGCCACGACGACGCCTGGGCCCTCGGCTCCCTCCTGGTGGAACTGGCCCGGGAGCGCCAGGCCCCCGTGGCCATCGACATCCACCGGGCCGGCCAGCAGCTCTTCCACGCCGCGCTGCCCGGATCCACCCCCGACAACGACGCCTGGATCGCCCGCAAGCGCCGCGTGGTGGAGCGCTTCGGCGCCGCCTCCTACCTCGTCGGCGCCCGCTTCCGGGCCAAGGGCACGACGTTCGAGGAGGCCTCCCGCCTCGATCCCGACGTGTACGCGGCCCACGGCGGGTCGTTCCCGGTCAACGTGGAGAACGTGGGCATCATCGGGGCGGTCACCGTCTCCGGTCTGCCCCAACTCCAGGACCACCGCTTCGTGGTGGAGGCGCTGGAGCAGTTCCTGGGCCGGCCGTCCCAGTAGTCACCGGCGGGATTAACTCGAGGCTCCCTCCGGTTGGCACTGTCCACACGCCCGACAGCCGGAGGGAAACAGATCCGATGAGCAGCGCCCTGAGGGAAACGGTCGGCCGGTACGGCATCTGGAGCGTAGGACTGCGCTCGGAGAACCCGGCCCGCCGTACCGAGATCGCCGAGGCGGCCGCCGAACTTGAGGAACTCGGATACGGCGCGGCCTGGCTGGGCGGCAGCAGCGCCCCCGGCCACGCCGTACCCCTGCTGGAGTCGACCTCGCGGCTCACCGTCGGCACCAGCATCCAGAGCATCTGGCAGTACGGGGCCGACGAGAGCGCCGCGGCCTACGCCGAGGTGGACAAGGCCCACCCCGGCCGCTTCGCGCTCGGACTCGGGGTGAGCCACGCCAAGCTCGCCGACCGGTACCGCCGGCCGTACTCGGCCCTGGTCGCCTACCTCGACGCCCTGGACGCGGCCGGGGTCCCCGCCGGACGCCGGGTGCTCGCGGCCCTCGGCCCGAAGACCCTGGAGCTGTCCCGGGACCGGGCCGCGGGCGCGGTCCCCTACCTGGTCACTCCCGAACACACCGCCCGGGCCCGCGAGATCCTGGGTCAAGCCGCCCTGCTGGCGCCGGAGTTCAAGGTCGTCCTGGAGACCGACCCGGACCGCGCCCGCGCGCTCGCCCGTGCGAGCCTCGCCCTGTACCTGACGCTCCCCAACTACACCAACAGCTTCCTGCGCCTCGGCTTCACCGAGGACGACCTGGCCTCCGGCGGCAGCGACCGCCTGATCGACACGCTGTACGCGTGGGGCGACGAGGACCGGATCAGGGACCGTGTGGCCGCCTTCCACGAGGCGGGCGCGGACCACGTGGCACTCCAGGTGGTGGACGGCGGTTCGCGCGACGACCTGCCGAGGGAGGCATGGCGCAGGCTGGCGGCTCTGCTGGCGTGACCGAAGGCGCCCGAAGGGACGCGGGGCCGTTATCGACATGCGGCTCCGCCGCGCGGGCGCGACCGGCCGCACGGCCCGCGGCCGAGGAAGCACGCGCGGTTCCCCGGCCCTCCCGGCGGTGCGCCTACGCGTCCTTGAACACCTGGCGCTGACGCCCGAGTCCCTCGATCTCCAACTCGACGACATCCCCCGCCCTCAGATACGGCTTCGGCTCCGGCTGCCCGAGCGCGACCCCCGCCGGCGTACCGGTGTTGATGACGTCACCGGGGTACAGCGTCATGAACCGGCTGACGTAGCGCACGACTTCCGCGACCGGGAAGATCTGCTCGGCGGTGGTCCCGTCCTGCTTGAGCTCGCCGTTGACCCACAGCCTCAGCGACAGGTTCTGCGGATCCGGAACCTCGTCCGCCGTCACCAGCCACGGCCCCAGCGGGCTGAACGTCTCGCAGTTCTTCCCCTTGTCCCAGGTCCCGCCCCGCTCGATCTGGAACTCCCGCTCGGAGACGTCGTGCGCCACCGTGTACCCCGCGACGTGCGCGAGCGCCGCCTCGGCCGACTCGACGTAGCGGGCGGTACGGCCGATGACGACGGCCAGCTCCACCTCCCAGTCGGTCTTCACGGACCCGCGCGGCACGAGCACGGTGTCGTTCGGCCCGACCACCGTGTCCGCGGCCTTGAAGAAGATGACGGGCTCGGCGGGCGGCTCGGCCCCCGTCTCCCGGGCGTGGTCGTGGTAGTTGAGGCCGATGCACACGATCTTCCCGATCCGGCCCAGCGGCGGCCCGACGCGCAGCCCGGCCGCGTCCAGCGCGGGCAGCTCCCCGGCGTCTGCGGCGGCCCGGATCCGGCCGAGTGCGGCGGCGTCGGCGAGCAGAGCCCCGTCGATGTCCGCCACGATCCCCGACAGATCCCGCAGGGCCCCCTCGGCGTCGAGCAGCGCGGGCCTCTCCGCTCCCGCCGTACCGACTCGCAGCAGCTTCATGATCACAATCTCCCTCGATCGCGGGCGCCTGTCCGATGGGTGCAGCCATCGCAGGACTGGTCGATCCTCCAAGCTCGGTGTCCACTCCGCAATACCCGGTTCACGTAGTGGACCATGACCGGGCGGTGCTCAGCGGTGGAGCACCACACGCTCCACGGCACTCCAGGTCGTGCTGGTCACGACGTACAGTGCGGCGGCCAGCGGCACCACGGCCACGGTGACGAGGGTGAGGTACGGCAGGTAGGGCATGACCTTGCCGGCGGCGGCCGCGGAGGCGTGGAAGAGCGGCTGGATCAGATCGGCGAGCCGCTCGACAAGGTCGGCGAAAACGGACATGGGTGAGCCCTCCGGGGTCTCGTCGTGCCGGGAATTCGGGAATGGCGGCATGACGACCCGCGCGGGTTCACATATGTGCGCTGCTACGCGCGCTGCGGTGCCCTACGCGGTGATCGTCGGGAGGGCGCTTCCGGGTGCTCGGGGCCGCTGCCGCCCCGAGGCGTCGGGATCGCGTTGCGGCAGGAAGGCCGTACGGCGGGCCCGGTCGCGGATGGCCGTGCGGACCCGGGTGGGCGGCACGGCGGGCGCGCAGCGCGCGGCGATGAGGGAGCAGGCGGCGAGCGCGGAGGCGGCCGCGGCGGTCGCGGCGAGCGCGACGGCGGTGGTGAGGGTGCCGGTGTCGAGCAGCGCGACCTGGAGCAACAGGAGCAGGAGGGCGGCGGCGGGGCGCATGGCGGCCCAGCGGTTGATCATCGGCCGCCCCTCCCCTCCATGACACATGCCTGGCTGCCGGTTGTACCTGACCGGCCCTATACGTGACCGGTCTCGAGCGGCTCCAGCAGCCGCTTGGGCTTGAGGAGCGCCCGGCTGACCGGATCGGCCGGGTCGGGATCGAGTCCGGGGCCCGGCTCCATAAGGACGTCCTCGACCGGTACGACGGTTCCGCAGACGCGGCATTCGCCGTACGGGCCGAGTTCGGTGCCGCAGTCCGTGTGCCGGAAGTAGCGCAGCCGGGTCTCGCCGAAGTGCTCGCGCCCCCATACGCCGAGGGCACGCAGGGTCGGCCACAGGGCGGTGCCCCGGTCGGTCACCACGTACTCGTCCCTCGGCGGCGACTCCTGGTACCGGCGCTTCTCCAGGATGCCCTCGGCCGTGAGGGTCTGGAGGCGGGAGGCCAGGACGGCGCGCGGGATGCCGAGGTGGACGAGGAAGTCGTTGTAGCGCCGGACGCCGTACAGGGCGTCGCGCACGACGAGCAGCGTCCAGCGTTCGCCGACGATCTCCAGCGCGCGTGCGATCGAGCACTCCTGCGTCGCGTAGTCCTTGCCCAGTGCCATGGCATCCACCTTAGCCACTTTCCGACCTGTTGGTTCAATGACCGAACCTATGGTGCTACGGTACATCCATGAGTAAGTTCAATGAACGAACCATGACGGAAGTGGTCTCCCCGAGCGCCCCGCGCACGGCACCCGGCCCGCCGCAGACGGCTTCGCGCCCCCGGCTCACACTGGCCCTGACCAGCTCGGCCACGGCGGTGGCCCTGATGACGTACACGGCTCCGGCGGTCACGCTGCCCGACACCGCGGCGGCCCTGCACACCCCGCTCTCCGCCCAGGCCTGGCTCCTGAACGGCACCCCGCTGGGCCTCGCCGCCCTGCTCCTGGTGGCCGGCAGCCTCGCCGACGACTACGGGCGCCGCCGGATCTTCCTCTCCGGCACCCTGGCGCTGGGCCTCACCACCGCGCTCGGCGGCCTGGCCACATCGACCTGGGCCTTCACCCTGGCCCGCATCGCCCAGGGCGCGGCGAGCGCGGCGATCCTGGCGAGCAGCCTGGGCCTGCTGGTGGCGGCCTTCCCGACGCCGCGCGGCCGACTGCACGCGACGGGCGTGTGGGGCGCGTTCGTGAGCGGCGGCATCGCGCTCGGTCCCCTGGTCGCCGCGTCGATCCCGGACTGGCGGCTGGCGTACGTCGTCCTGGGCGCGGCCACACTGGTCGTTGCCGGGCTGGGCGTGGGCCGGCTGTCGGAGTCGCGCGCGCCGCGCGGCGGACGTCCGGACGCCCTCGGCGCCCTGACGTTCGGGCTGGCGCTGGTGGCGCTGGTCGCCGCGCTGACGCTGGGCCGGGACGGGTGGCTGCGGGCGCCGGTGGGGCTGCTGCTGGCGGCGGCGGTGGTGCTGGTCGCGGTCTTCGCCGTGGTGGAACGGCGCGTGCGGACTCCGATGATCGACCTGAACCTGCTGCGCAGCCGCCGCTTCCTGGCGTCCTCGGCCGGCGGCCTGTTCACGGGGCTGACCGTGATCGGCCTGTTCAGCTTCCTCCCGGCGCTGCTGCAGAAGACCGTGGGGCTGTCGGCCCTCGACACGGCCTGGCTGTTCCTGCTCTGGTCAGGCCTCTCCTTCGCCGTCGCCCTGCAGGCGAAGCGGCTGGCGGGCCGGGTCGCGCCCCGCTGGCAGCTGGCGACGGGCTTCCTGCTGCACGCGGCGGGCGCGGTGACGATGCTGGGCGCGCTCGACTCGGGCTCCTGGGCACGGCTGCTGCCGGGCTTCGTCCTCGGCGGCATCGGCAGCGGCCTGCTGAACGCGGCACTTCCGCTGCTGGCCGTGGAGTCGGTGCCGATCGAGCGCGCGGCGATGGGCTCGGGCGCCCAGCAGACGCTCCGTTACATCGGTTCCTGCGCCGGAGTCGCCCTGACGATCGCACTCGCCACGTCCTCCTCCGGGGGCCTGGCGCGCGGCGCGGACGTCGCGATGGTGGTGTCGGCGGCGCTGGCCGTGGTGGGAGCGGGGAGTGTGGTGGCGCTGCGGGAACGGGGGTGAGCGCCGCCTGTCGTAAGGCGCCGCGAACGCCGCGAGCTACTCGCTCCCGACCGCATAGGCCCGGCTCCTGGTGAGCCGGGCCGCGGGAGCCCGGAACACGATCCCCGACTCCGGGAATCCCAGCCGGACGTCGAAGACCCCGCCGTCCAGGACGGACACCCGGACCTCCTTGGCCTCGGCCGCTCCCCACCCCGTGACCCGGAGCCCGTCCACGCCGGTGAAGACGACGAAGAACTCGAACCCGTCCTTCCCCTCCCCGCGCTCGAAGCCCAGGGTCACCGAATCCCCGCGCTCGTCGATGTGCAGGTAGGACAGCCCCCAGTCATGGGCTTCGAGCAGCCGCATCCAGTCAGCGCCCATGGAAGACCCTCACGTCGGTACCGGGAACGGACGAGTGCAGCCGGGCGTCGGCCTTGCTCACGAAGAGGTGGGGCCCGCCGTCCGCCCCGTCACCCGCGATCCCGAACGCGCTCACGTGCCTGACGACCACGGACTCGTTGCACACGAACCGCAACGCCACGCCGGGCCCGCGGACCGTCACCCGCATACACCGCTCGGCCCCCGGCGGAACCATCTCGACATCACCCGACGCCGGCGGGGTCCACTCCTCGAGGGACACCCCCTCCACCGCCCCGAACTCGAACTGACACTGCACCGTGTCCGTCCCCGCATCCGCCCACTCCGCCGGAGGCGAGGCGGGGAAGTACGGCAGATCGACCCGCAACGTCACGGTCGGCCCACGCCAGTTGAGATTGACCGACCGGAACCTCACGCCCTTCAGGTCGGGAACGTGGCCGTAGAGGTCCCGAAGAACCTCCGGATTCACGAGGAACCGAGCCACGCTACTGCTGTTGACCATCGGCACCGGCCCAGTCGACACCCCAGCCGCACTCGACGAAGAACGCCTCCAGCGACTCACGGTCCTCCACCCAGTAGTCCCCGCACCCGTCCGTGAACTCCCGGTCACGGGACATCAGGACGAGGTGGCTCGGCGGAGAGCCGGGCAACTCCTCGACCTTCACGAACTTCCCCGCGTCCTCGCCGGAACCGATCCGCCCGGCTCTGCCCGATCGGATCAGCGAAGGCCGCACGGATTGCAACGCTACGCCGGCTGCTTCCCGCAGACGACGCCAGGCCGGCGATTCCGAGACCGCCCGCACGGACCACTCCCGCTCACCGGACTCCGTCATCTCCGCCAACGTCCGGTCCACGGGTCGCAGGACTTCCGCAACCGCTAAAGGCACCAAGCCCGCACGCACCATTCCCGCAACCCTCGCGAAGACGTGGTCGAACTCCAACGCCGGCTCGTCCGGGCCGACGCCGAGCCGGGACAGGTGCTCGAGCTGCCGGCCGGCATCCCACGAGAGACGCAACAGGGCCTGCTCGAGCAACTGGATGACGACGCGAACCTCGGGACCGGTCACGGTCGGTCCCGCCATCGCGGATCACCTCCCGATGTCCGGGCGCGGGAAGCAGAGGCGGGCACCGCCCGCGGTCGCGCAGACGAAGCCCTCGTCGTCGACCTGGACCCGCTGGTCGAGGGTGGAGGCCCAGGACGGGCCGAACCAGCCACCCCACCGGTACGACGAGATGTGCGTACGCTCCAGGATCAGCGGCAGCACGCCTGGTACGGGAGGCACGGGCGAGTCCAAGGGCGGGCAAAGACCGACCACATCCCGCGGCCTACGACCGAGGACGCATCGACGTCAGCCTCCCCCACACCACCATCCGGTACCTGGACGTGAACTCCGGGGTACAGGTGGTGAGGGTGATGTAGTAGCCGGGCCGGCCATAGCCGTACCCGGGCTTCACGACAGATCGCGGTACGGGCCGTACGACGCCGGAGTCACGCGACGAGGTCCGCGGAAGGATCTTGTCCACGGTGTACGTGTACGTCGCCGACCTGGTCTCGACCTCCACGACGTCCTTCGGCCGCAGCCGCGGCAGGTACCGGAACGGCTCACCGTGGGTGTTCCGGTGCCCCGCGACCGCGAAGTTGCCCGCCTGGCCCGGCTGCTGGGTGCCGGGATAGTGGCCGACGTACCCCTTGTTGAGCACGTTCTGCTTGCTGACGCCCTCGGCGACCGGCACCCGGAGGTGGAGCCTGGGGATGGTCATGACGGCGTACGCCTGGGAGCTGCGCGGACGTGACGAGCCGACGGTGACGTACGACCGCTGCCGCGTGGGTGAGGCCGCGCCGGGTGACGGAGAAGACGCCGCCGAGCCGACCGAGGCACCGGAGGAGTCGGGGAACCCGGAGGAGGACCCGTCCCCGCTCCCCGCCCCCCACTCCCTCTCCAGCGCCTCGACCTTCCGCTCGGCCCCCCGCCTGGCCTCCCGGTTGGTCCACCACAGCTGGTGCACGACGAGCAGCATGAGTACGACCCCGACCGTGACGAGGAGCTCACCCCCGGCCCACAGCACCCTCCGGCGCCGGGCACGCCTGCATCGAGTGCTGTGCCGCACCACGCGAACGGCGGAAGCCCGCATGCGAACGCCCCCTCACCGGCGCCGCGAGGCCCCGGCGCCGCCCGCACGATAAAGCGCGCACCTCCAAGTCACCAGAGCCATAGGCCTTCCCGCCGGACGCCGACCGAGCCGCGACTTCCTCCACGGGTTTGAGAAAGGGGTTTCACGACCCTCGACAACCCCACACGCCACCCCCGATGCTTCCTGTTGGCATGCCGGGGTGGGGATGAGTCAACACCGTTGCAGGAGACGGTGTTCGAGCCGCACGGAGAGGCAGAGCAGAAGCCATGATCCGACGCAGAACACTGCTGGCCGCCGCGGGAGGCGGCCTGCTGGGCAGCTCCCTGGCCACGGGCACCGCCCGGGCCGACGCGACCATCGCCGTCACCCCGTCGACCGCGTACGGAACTTGGGAGGGCTGGGGCACCTCCCTGGCCTGGTGGGCCAACGTCTTCGGCGCCCGCGAGGACTTCGCCGACATCTTCTTCACCACCAAGTCGACAACGTACAACGGCACTTCACTCCCCGGCCTCGGCCTGAACATCGCCCGCCACAACCTCGGCGCCTGCAGCTGGAACAGCGTGAACGGCGAGAGCATGGTGGCGTCGGCCAACATCCCCGCCTTCAAGCAGATCGAGGGCTACTGGCAGGACTGGAACAACGAGGACCCCACCTCGTCGTCCTGGAAGTGGACGGCCGACGCGACCCAGCGCGCGATGCTGGTGAAGGCGGCGGCACGCGGGGCGACGACCGAGCTCTTCGCCAACTCCCCCATGTGGTGGATGTGCCTCAACCACAACCCCTCCGGCGCCTCCGACGGCGGCAACAACCTCCAGTCCTGGAACTACCGCCAGCACGCCTCGCACCTGGCGGCGGTGGCCCTCTACGCGAAACAGAACTGGGGCGTGAACTTCGCGACCGTCGAGCCCTTCAACGAGCCGTCGTCGTCCTGGTGGACGGCGACGGGCACGCAGGAGGGCTGTCACATCGACGCGGCCGTCCAGTCGGCCGTACTGCCGTACATGCGCAGCGAGCTGGACAAGCGCGGCCTGACGAGTACGAAGATCTCGGCCTCGGACGAGACCAGCTACGACCTGGCCCGCACCACCTGGAACTCCTTCAGCTCGACCACGAAGGGCTACGTCGACCGCGTCAACGTGCACGGCTACCAGGGCTCCGGCGGCCCCCGAGACGAGCTCTACACGGACGTGGTGACGACGGCCGGCAAGGCCCTGTGGAACTCGGAGACGGGCGACGGCGACGCCACGGGCATGACCTTGGCGAGCAACCTCCTCTACGACTTCCGCTGGCTGCACCCCACCGCCTGGGTCTACTGGCAGGTGATGGACCCGAGCCCGGGCTGGGCGATGATCGCGTACGACGCGGGCACGCTCCAGCCCGGCGCCATCCAGACCAAGTACTACGTAATGGCGCAATTCAGCCGCCACATCCGCCCCGGGATGACGATCCTCGACACGGGAGTGAGCTACGCGGCGGCCGCACTGGACAAGTCGGCGAAGCGCCTCGTGATCGTCGCCGCGAACACCTCCGCCTCGCCCCAGACCCTCACCTTCGACCTCTCCCGCTTCACCACGGTGACGGGCGGCACGAGCGGCCTGGTCCCGCGCTGGAACACGGTGACGGGCGGGGGCGGCGACCTCTACACCGCCCACTCCGACACCTACCTCTCCGCGAAGACGCTGTCCGTACCCTTCGCGGCGAAGTCCGTACAAACCCTCCAGGTGGACGGGGTGACGGTGTGATCCACCGCCCCGGCCCCGCAAATTCCTGACTCCACGGCTCTGCCGACCAGCGCACACCTCTCCCTATGTCGTTGGTCGGCAGTACGGTGTCCCCCATGCGCCCCGACACGCCTGCCGAGAACGTCGACCACACCGCCGAAGCGGCACGCCTGGAGCGGACCGCCGGCCTGTATCCCGAGGACGCCGAAGCCCTGCTGCTGCAGTCGGCGGCCCATCTGGAACTGGCCGGCGACCGCCCCGCCGCGACCGCGCTCTACGACCGTCTGCTGTCCACTCCGGACACGCTGGAGAACCCCCATCTGGTGCGGGCCCTGAAGGCCTCGAACCTCTGGGAGTACGACCATGAGGCCGAGGCCCGCGCGATCATCGACGGTGTCCGCGCGGCCGCTCCGCGGGACCCGGCCCCCTGGGTGATCGTGGGCGAGGCCCTGGAGTCGCACGACGAACTGGAGGCGGCGCAGGCGACGTTCACGGAGGGAGCGACCCTGCTCCTGACGGACGTGGCGGAGCCTCCGTACGCGACGCGTCCTCTCCTCTTCGGCCGCCACCGGGTGCGCCGCATGCTGGGCCTGGCCCACGACGAGTGGGACGCCCTGGCGGACACCCTGCACTCCTCCCCGGTCTCACTGGACGAGCTGCACGACCCCAAGCGGGTCTGGTCCCTGGGCTCGGACAACCCGGCGGAACTGGAGGCGGAGATCTCCCGGCTCCGGGCGGAACTCGGCGCGCACCGCGAGGCCCTGTCGCGCCCCTTCCCGGTGGCCGTCCTCCACTGGGCGGACGGCGAGCTGGAGGAACTGCTCGTGTCCTACCCGACGCTGGCGGCCGAGTACCCGTCCCGCGAGGAGCACCTGGCGACGATAGAGGCCTCGCTGCGGGAACTGGCGTCCTCGGGCACGCCGAACCTGGGAATCGTGACGGGGACGGTCCCCTCCTATGAGGCGTTCGCCGCGTCGGAGGGTTCCTCGCCGGGGGACGTGACCTTGCTCCCGCAGTACGCGACGACGCTGGCGGCACGGGGGCGTGCCGTGGCTTGGCCGCCGCAGAGGGGGGCGGGGTGCTGGTGTGGGGACGGCCGGGTTTACGGGGAGTGTCACGGCGGGTGACGAGCGGACGGGGCCCTCTCGCCTACGTGAAGCCGGCTTGCGCAATTTCAGGAATCCGGGGAAGTCGACTGTCCGAAAATGAGCAGCTTTCGCTACAGAATCTTCGGATATCAGTGACTGCTGTTAAAAAAGATCCATATCGGCGCAAGCGATCGCGTGCGATAACTCACTAGGGGGCGAGGGAGCCGTGACGGAATCGGGGGAGCCGGCGCAGCCGATCGAGGGTGTCTACGAAAAGCTCATCACAGAGCGCCTGCGTGAGCGACTCGACACCCTCGAAGCCGCGGGCTGGAAGGCGATCGACGACGAAGTCACCCAAGAGTCCACTCCTCACGTGTTGGCTCGGTACATCAGTGAGGCGGTGGAACGCAGGCTGAGTCAACTACCGCACGAGAAGCAGGTAGTGGCGGCCAATGAGATCATGCGCTCGCTTGCCGCTAACACGCCCGAACCCGATGAAGTCGAGACGGTCGATGCGATCGTCGACGGCCCCCGCCAGTTGCTCGCCCTCGCGGAGCAGGAAGCGCCTGGCGCGTTCGCGATCCGCCCCCTGACCCCCCTGTCCGAAACGGCCCTGATCACCAATGCGCCGGACGACCCCAACCTCGGGGCCGAACTGCGGGCAGAGCTCGCCACAGCCGACCGTATCGACCTGCTCTGTGCGTTCGTGAAGTGGCACGGCATACGGGTACTCGAGGACTCGCTACGTGCAGCCAGGAAACGTGGCGTGCGCATTCGGGTCATCACAACGACCTACATCGGCGCCACCGACCGGCATGCGCTGGACCGCTTGGTCCGCGAGTTCGACGCAGAGGTCAAGGTCAACTACGAGATTCGTTCGACTCGTCTGCACGCCAAGGCCTGGCTCTTTCGACGTGACACCGGCTTCGATACGGCGTACGTGGGCAGCTCCAACCTGTCGAAGGCCGCGCTGCTGGACGGCTTGGAGTGGAACGTACGGCTCTCGTCGGTCGCCACTCCAAAGGTGCTCGAAAAGTTCGAGGCAACGTTCGACGCGTACTGGGCCGATCCGGCGTTTGAGCCGTACGACCCCGATCGCGACGGGGAACGCCTGGCCGAAGGACTCGCCCTGGCGGGTGGCAAGGGGACGATCGATGAGCTGAAGATCAATATCTCTGGGCTCGAAGTACGGCCCTTCCCGCACCAGCGGGACATGCTGGAGCGGCTCCGCGTTGAGCGTGAGGTCCGCGGCCACCACCGGAACCTCTTGGTGGCGGCAACCGGTACCGGCAAGACCGTCATGGCGGCTCTGGACTATCGCAATCTACGCGATCAACGCGGCGGAGAGCTCCCCCGGCTGCTGTTCGTGGCTCATCGCAAGGAGATCCTGGATCAGTCGCTACGCACATATCGAGAGGTGCTCGGAGACGGTTCCTTCGGCGAGCCGCTCTACGGCAGCCAGGAACCTCTCGACTGGACACACGTCTTCGCAAGCGTCCAATCCCTCAATCTCCAGCGGCTAGAGCAACTGGATCCCGGCCATTTCGACGTCATCGTCATCGATGAGTTCCACCACGCCACAGCGAACACGTACCGCCGCGTCCTCGAGCACTTCAAGCCAACCGAACTGCTTGGCCTCACTGCGACGCCGGAGCGCATGGACGGCTACTGCGTGCAGGACGAGTTCTTCGGGGGGCGGATCGCCGCCGAGATGCGGCTGTGGGAAGCACTCGAGAACGATCTCTTGTGCCCCTTCCACTACTTCGGGCTGCCCGACGGCACCGACCTGTCCCAACTCAACTGGCGGGCAGGTTCCTACGACCGGGACGAGCTCGGCAATCTCTACACGGCGAGTCATGCACGGGCCCTCATCGTCATCAACCAGATCAAGGCAAAAGTCGCCGATCCCACGGCGATGCGCGCACTGGGCTTCTGCGTCACGAAGGCACACGCTCACTTCATGGCCGGTTGCTTCAACGGAGCAGGGATCAAGGCCGCCGCGCTCGACAGCGAGTCGACCACTGCAGAGCGAGAGCGCACACTGAACGACCTCAAAGCCGGCAAGATCCAGGTGATCTTCTCGGTTGACCTGTTCAACGAGGGGCTCGACGTCCCCGACGTCGACACGCTGCTCCTCCTGCGCCCGACCAACAGCGCGACCGTGTTCCTGCAGCAGCTGGGGCGCGGCCTGCGCCGTACCCCGAACAAGCCCGTGCTGACCGTGCTCGACTTCATCGGCCAGCATCGAGCGGAGTTCCGTTTCGAAGAACAGTTCCTCGCCCTGACGAACCTCTCCCGCAATCGTCTGGTCGAAAGTATCGAGCGCGACTTTCCACAGCTGCCCTCCGGCTGCCAGATCATCCTGGAGGGCAAGTCCAAGAAACTCGTGCTCGACAACATCCGTACGCAGCTTAACTCGACTATCAACACCTTCGCGAAGGAAGTCAGGGGCTACAGCACACTCAAGCTTGCATCGTACTTGCGCGAGAGTAGACGGGAGATCAAGGAGCTCTACAGGAGTTCTAACTCCTGGACGAAGGTCCTGCGCAAAGCCGGGGTCATCACGGAGGCCGAACTGCCAGGCGAGGACGAACTCCTCAAGCGGGTTCACGCCTTCCTGCATGTCGACGACCCCGAGCGAGCCCGCGCCTACCTGCATCTCCTCGGAGACGACGCCCCCGACTACGATTCACTGTCCCCGACCGAGCAGGCGTTCGCCCGCATGCTCTTCTTCAATCTGTGGGACAGGGCAGGCGGCTTCTCCAGTTACCGGAAAGGCCTGGAGTCTCTGCGTGTGCAGCAACGCGTCCGCGACGAGTTGCAGCAGGTCCTGACGTACGTGCTCGACCGGACCGATCACTTTCCCATTTCCCTGGGCAGTCCGCTCGGCCACCTCCCGCTGAAGATCCACAGCTCTTACAACCGTTCCGAGATCTTGGCGGCGCTCGGTGTGGCACGGCTGGGCGGTCAGATGCCCGGCGTCTTCAGCCAGGGAGTGACCTGGGTCGAGGAGATCAAAACCGACGCCCTGCTCATCACGTTGGAGAAGAACGAGCGGGACTTCTCACCCAAAGTTCGCTATAAGGACTTCGCACTCAGCCCCACCAGGTTCCACTGGGAGTCGCAGAACAACACCGCTGAGAATTCCCGGACAGGCTTGCGATACCAGCAGCATGTCGAACAAGGCAGCCACGTTCTGCTGTTCATGCGTCGCTACAAGGAGAACAGCATCGGCAAGTCAGAGCCGTGGATGCTTCTCGGCCCGGCCGCCTACAACAAACACAGCGGCAGCAAGCCCATGGCGATCACCTGGGACTTGGAGCATGACCTGCCCGCAGACGTGTGGTCGTACTCGGCTGCAATCACCAGCGGGTGAACCTCCCGCCGCCTTGGTCCCATAGTCTACGGCGACTGTCCACTGTGGATGAGTCGAGCGCTCACCTGCTTTGGCTGCTTGGGGTAGAACGGCGGTCCGTACCCGTGGAGTCAGCTACGACCTCGTTGTGTTGCCACAGCACCCGTATAGGTCTCGCGAGTCAGGTCCTCAGGCCCAATACCGACCTCGGCGAGGACCGAACGGATGTCCTCCAGAGCCAAGGTCACCTCGTCGACACTGACGACGAGTGTCTCCACCTCGAGAAATGTCCCATCGATCTCGGGCACACGGACGAGCGTGGCAAGCATCCGGCGGCCGAGTGCCTCGAACTCGTAGTTGCGGCATCGCTTTTCGAACGCGATGACCTCGATGTAACCGAGGCCACGCAAGATGGCATGGGTGGTCGCTGCATCCTCGACGCGAGTCTCGTGTTCAGGCTTGGATCCGGAGTCGTCATCGACCGCGGCATCCTTGAAGGTGAGAAGTGTCCGGGTGCCGTTGGCGCTGTGTACCGTTCGTACGCGCAACTCCTGGTCCGCCTTCTCCAGCGAGCCATCGGGTCGGTCGTAGTACGTGTCCTGATACACCTCCACACGTGCCGTGGCCCGCTCGTCGAGGTGTCGTGCGACCGACTCGGGAGACTGAACCCGGGCCTTCAACTCCGCTTCGACCACTGATAGTTCCTCTCTCTCCTGGTCACACAGTGCGCCGCGCGTCCGCGACAACCGCCTCGAACATCCGGCGGAAGCCGCGAAACAGGGGGCCATGCGGCGTTTCCATGACCTTGTATGTCGCCGACTCATGACCTTCCCAGCCGGTGTCAAACGCACCCACGAACATGGTCGAGTCCGTGCGGATGAGCCGCCAAGTGGGCAGCGTTCGGTACAGCCACACGCCGATCTCGCATACGCCGGCCAATTCCCTCAACCGCGCCTCGGCCAAACGCACTCCGCTGGCGAGTGCCTGGGCTGACTCCCCGATCTCAGCCGCGCGATGCGCCAGGGCGGCGCTGTCCGGGTCAAGGAGCGCAACCCGGGCCCGAAGGCCCTTCCCACCCCTTTCCCGTGGCAGACAGGCACGAAGCAGGCTGTCGTTCAACCCGATCAGGCCGAGCCCCCGAACCGCCAGGACGTCCAGCTCTTCTGCCTCGCGAGCCTGCTGCTGGATCTCTTCCGCCGCCGCGTTCTGCCTGGCGTACACACGCACGACCTCGGGGAAAGCCGTGAGGTCGAAGGCCGCACCACCGGTGCGCTTCTCCCTACTAGCCGCCAGTCCTAGTAGGTGGCGAGCGTCGTCAGGCATGCCAAGCCCGTCCGCGATGCGCTCGTAGACATCGAGCCGAGACACTTCGCGACGCCCATTGATGATCTCGTTGACTCGGGCCTGCGTCATACCCGCCGCCGCGGCGATGCGAGATTGGCTCACGCCGGCGTACTGCTGCGCGTATCGGAAGACAGCGCCCATGTTCCGGGCACGCAAGGCCTGCCTGACTTCGGCGCGCTCCCACGCCCAACCCGGCAACTCAATCGGCCAGAGCGGCGTGGTCATGACTACTCAACCCCCGTTATCCACGGCTGAGATGGGAATCCATTCCACGGTGAGATTACCGGGTGGATATCGAGAGAACACACTTCGTCACTCGATGGTTGCTCCATGAATCAACCCTCCCTTGATTGGATGCCCGACAGCCGCTCGATGTCACTGCTCCCAGCGGGCAAGTGGTGGGACGCCGTGAAAGTTCCGCGTCCCATCGCGTTGCAGGCACTCCGCCGCCTGCGTGGCAGGACGGGGGCCGTCATCGAGGATCCGTGGTCCGGCAACTTCTATTGGCTGGTTCCCAAGGGGCAGGCTTCCAAGTGGGCACTGCCTGAAGCCGCGCAGATCATCGTGTTAAGCGACACTGCGCACCTCATCGTGCCGGGATCAGAGTGCACAACCGGACCGCACTGGCGTGTCCTGCCCACTTGCAGCAACGCCATGACGGATCCCACGAAGCTCCACGACGCGCTGGCACGAGCAGCTGCGGTTGTTGCTGACCAAACGCCCGACGAGGCGTACAGAGCTCTTGTCGCCCACTACCAAGCGTGTTCGGGCTGCGCGCACGGAGGCAAGTCATGCGGCAGGGAATGCGCACACGACACAGCGTCCTGCGCACGGGGGCGGCAGTTGCGGCAAGCCTGGGTGGGTGTCCGGTGGTCTTGATCTGCTGCCGCTGCCAGCTCGACATCCTGCCCAGCGAGTCGTACGACAGGCACATCCACGACAGGGCTTCCGGACCACCGTACGTGACCTACAGCCATCGAAACGTGTGTCCGACGAGCCCGACTGATGACGTTCGGGCCCCACACCAGTGACTGCTTGCGGTCTGCGACGGTCTTTCGGCTCCTCGCTGGTCTCGATGTGGAACGCAGCTGACCACCACCGAGGAGCAGATGATGTCCGATACGTTCCACACCGCCGTCGTCACCGGTGCCAGCCGTGGGTTCGGGCGGGCCATTGGCCGAGCCGGACGAGGCGGCGCGGCAGGAGCTGCTCGACCGCTACGTCGACGCGTTCACCCGGGCCGACGCCGACGCGCTGGTGGAGTTGCTGCGTGCCGACGCCGAGATGGAGATGCCTCCCACCCCGACCTGGTTCACCGGTCGGCACGCCGTCATCGGGTTCCTGGCCGGCCGGGCCGTCTGCCGTCGTCGGCGGTGTGGTCGTCGGGGTTCCGCGCATGCCCCGGGGTCTGTCGGGTCGCCATGCGTTCTCGCCCGGATGAAACCTGACAGGACTCGACTCAGGTTTGGCCGGCTCTCCGGTCCGGGCGTTAGCCTCGGCGCACAGACAAGAGCAGACAAACGGAGGCAGGCATGGCCAAGATTCCCAGTTCGGTGATCGCCGCGGGCGGGCTCGTCGGCGGGTACGGGGTCGCCCGCTGGACCAAGAAGCGGCCGCTGGGCGGGGCCGTGCTGGCCGTCGCGGGTGTGGCCGCCGCGCAGCAGTGGCGCAGGGAGGCCGGCGGGAAGGCCGCCGGGGCGCTGACCGCCGCGTACGTCGCCGCCTTCGCCGGATCGCACCCGCTGGCCAAGAAGGTCGGCGCCTGGCCGTCCGTGTTCGGGGTCGCCGGAGCCGTGGCGCTGGCGTCCTGGGCCGTCGCCGATCGCCGCGCGTGACGGCGGCGGGCGGGAACGGCGGCCGGGCGTGACGGCGGCGAGCCGCGACGGCAGCCGGCCGGGGACGGTGCCATCCATGGCGGGGGCTTCCTGGCGGTAAGCCGTCGGCCCTCGGCGATGGCGCCCCTTCCGCAGCATCCGCCGTCCGCCTAGCGTCACCCCGTGACCAAGTTCCTCCTCGCCGTCCATGTACTGGCCGCCGTCGTCGCCGTCGGGCCCGTCACCGTCGCCGCCAGCATGTTCCCGCCCGCCGCCCGCCGCGCCCTGGCCTCGCCCGACGATCCCCGGGCGGTGGGGACCGTGGAGCTGCTGCACCGGATCTGCCGGGTGTACGCCGTCGTCGGCGTGGTCGTTCCCGTCTTCGGGTTCGCCACCGCAAGCGACATGGGTGTGCTCGGCAGCGCCTGGCTGATCGTGTCGATCGCGCTGACGGCGCTCGCCGCGCTCGTGCTGGTCGCGCTGGTGCTGCCCCGGCAGGGCGCGCTCGTGGAGGGTGGTGGCACACGGGAGGCGACCGTTCGGCTCGCCATGTTCACCGGGCTGTTCAACCTGCTGTGGGCCACGGTGACGATCCTGATGATCGTGCGGCCGGGGTCCACCACGGGCGCGTGAGCCGCCGCTACGCGGGCCGCACTCCGCCCTTCGCCGTGCTCCTGGCCTGCTCCGCCACCGCCGTCAGCGGTCGGGCGATGTCCTCCAGGGAGCGGCGTTCGGCGTTCACGGCCAGGGCCGCCGCCACCAGGCCCGCGACGCACATCAGGGACGCGCCGATCTGGAAGGCGAGGACCGTGTCGCCGGCCTTGCCCGTGTTGGTGAGGTCGGCGAACAGCAGGGGGCCGCTGATGCCGCCGGCCGCGGTGCCGAGGGCGTAGAAAAAGGCGATGGACATGGCCCGGGTCTCCATCGGGAAGATCTCGGAGACGGTCAGATAGGCGCTGGAGGCGCCCGCCGAGGCGAAGAAGAGGACCGCGCACCAGCAGGCGGTCAGGGTGTCCGCGGTCAGTGAGCCCCGGCCGAAGAGCCAGGCCGTACCGAACAGGAGCAGGCCCGAGAGCAGGTAGGTCGAGGAGATCATCACCCGTCGGCCCACCGAGTCGAAGAGCCGGCCGAGCAGCAGGGGGCCCATGAAGTTGCCGACCGCGATGACGGCGAAGTAGTAGCCGGTGTCGGCGGCCGGGACGTCGAAGAACCGGGTCAGGATCGCGCCGAAGCCGAAGGTGATCGCGTTGTAGAGGAAGGCCTGGCCGATGAAGAGCGAGAAGCCGAGCACGGCCCGGCGGCGGTAGTCGGCGAACACGGTGCGGGCGATCTCGAGGAAGCCGACGCTCTCGCGCTGGTGGATGACCAGCTCACCCTGGGGCTCGGCGAGCGGCTCGCCCTTCTCGGCCTCGACCCGTTCCTCGATCGACGAGACGATCCGTTCCGCCTCTTGTTCCCTGCCGTGGATCAGCAGCCAGCGCGGGCTCTCCGGGACGCTGCGCCGTACGAGGAGGATGACCAGGCCGAGGACGACGCCGAGGGCGAAGGTCAGCCGCCAGCCGATGTTCGCGGGCAGGATGCGGGTGTTCAGCGCGACGATCGAGAGCAGCGAGCCGCCGACCGCGCCCATCCAGAAGCTGCCGTTGATGATCAGATCGACGCGGCCGCGGTGGTGGGCCGGGATCAGCTCGTCGATCGCCGAGTTGATGGCCGCGTACTCGCCGCCGATCCCGAAGCCGGTCAGGAAGCGGAAGAGGAAGAACCACCAGGCCGCGGAGGAGACCGCGGTCAGGGCTGTGGCGCCCAGATAGACCGCGAGGGTGATCATGAAGAGCTTCTTGCGGCCGTAGCGGTCGGTGAGGCGGCCCCAGAAGAGTGCGCCGGAGCAGGCGCCCGCCACGTACAGCGCTGCCGCCATGCCAGTGACCTGGCCCGATGAGATGGCCAGACCGCTGTCCGGCTCGGACAGGCGGCTGGCGATGTTGCCGACGACCGTGACCTCCAGGCCGTCGAGAATCCACACGGTGCCCAGGCCGATCACGATCGTCCAGTGCCAGCGTGACCAGGGCAGGCGGTCGAGCCGGGCGGGGATGCGGCTGGTGACGGTCCGTCCTGTTGAGGCCTCCACTGCGGCCATGGGCTACCTCCTGGTCGAGGAACGCCCGTCGGGTGCCCTGATCCGGCCCCGCTATGCCCCGAGCCCGCGCGAGACCGCGTAGATCACCAGGCCCGCCAGCGAACCCACGACCGTGCCGTTGATCCGGATGAACTGCAGGTCACGGCCGATGTGCGCCTCGATCTTGCGGGTCGTGTGCTCGGCGTCCCAGCCCGCCACCGTGTCGGTGATCAGGGAGGTGATCTCCTTGCGGTAGGTCGTGACGACGTGCACCGCCGCGCCCTCGACCCAGCTGTCGACCTTGTCCTGGACCTTCGGCTCGGTGGCCATACGGGCGCCGAGGGACAGGAAGGAGGCGCGGACGCGCAGCCGCAGTTCGCTGCGCTCGTCCTCGGCCGCGGAGACGATCATGGACCGTACGGCCGTCCAGGCGGACGCGATCAGGTCTTGGACCTCGCCGCGGCCCAGCACCTCGCCCTTCAGCCGCTCGACACGCGCGCGCGTGTCCGTGTCGGACTGGAGGTCGGAGGCGAAGTCGGTGAGGAAGCGGTCGAGGGCGCCGCGCGCCGGGTGGGCCGGCATGTCGCGCATCTCGGTGACGAAGCGGAGCAGCTCCTTGTAGACGCGTTCGCCGACCTTGCGGTCGACGAAACGCGGGGTCCAGCCGGGGGCACCGCCCTGGACGGCGTCCATGACCTGCTCGTCGTGCAGGACCAGCCAGTCGTGGGCCCGGCTGACGACGAGGTCGACGACCCGTTTGTGGCCTCCGTCGGCGACGATCCGCTCCAGCATCTTCCCTATGCCGGGCGCGATCTCCTGGGCGTCGGCCCGGCGGGTGATCGCCTCGCCGACCACCGCCTGGACGTCGGAGTCGCGCATCACCGTGAGGGCGCCGCGCAGGGCGGTGGCCAGCTCCGCCGTCACCCGGTCCGCGTGTTCCGGTTCCGCCAGCCAGGCGCCCAGGCGGCTGCCGATGCCGACGGCGCGCAGCCGCTGGCGCACGACGTCCTGGGAGAGGAAGTTCTCGCCGACGAACTCCCCGAGGGAGACGCCCAGCTGGTCCTTCTTGGTCGGGATGATCGCCGTGTGCGGGATGGGCAGGCCGAGGGGGTGGCGGAAGAGGGCGGTGACCGCGAACCAGTCGGCCAGGGCACCGACCATGCCGGCCTCGGCGGCCGCGGCCACGTAGTCCGCCCAGGAGCCCGCGCCCTGACCGGCGGCCCATTTGGCGAGGACGTACACCACCGCCACGAAGAGCAGCAGCCCCGTCGCCGTGAGCTTCATGCGCCGCACCCCGCGCTGCCGCTCCTCGTCGGCGGGGGTGAAGGCGGTCATGGTCCGGTACGACTGGCCGCCGCCGCGGGCCGCCGTCGCTGTGCCCGGCTCCGTGGCCGGTTCGGCTTCCGTACGTTCCATTTGCTCCACCCGTTCGGTGATCCCGCACACATTGTCCCTTCCTGACCGACTCCTGGAACGGAACAGGAGTTCCCGGCGTCTCTCAGAAAGGGGGTTTGGGCAGGGCCCTGTCAGTGGCCCCGAGCCCATGTCGCATCATGGACACAACAGATCGGAGCCTCGGGCTCCCACCGCCCGAGGAGAACAAGACCAGCATGACCAGGCGCCGTGGCTATGCCCTGCTCAGTGCCGTCGTCGCGCTGGTCGTGGCCGTGTGCGCCGCCATCTTCGCCGGGGTGGCGGCCGACGACGGCACACCGCGCGACACCGTCGCCCAGGGCCGTCCCCGCCACGACTCCTCGGCGGCTCCCGCCTCCACCGGCACCTGGGTCAGCAGCTGGTCCGCCTCCCCGGCCGGCGCGGAGCCGGGCACCGAGACCGACGGTCTGGCTGGCCGCTCGGTACGCAACGTGGTGCACGCGAGCGTGGGGGGCAAGGGCGCCCGGATCACCCTGTCCAACCTGTACGGCCAGTCGCCGCTGACCATCACCCATGCCTCGATGGCGGTCGCGGCCGGCGACAACACCGCGGCGGCCGCGGCGGACACGATGCGCCGGCTCACCTTCGGCGGCAACACGAGCGTGGTCATACCGGCGGGCGGCCAGGTGCTGAGCGACGCCGTTCGCGTCAACATCCCGCACGACACGGACGTCCTGGTCACCACCTACTCCCCCACCGCGTCCGGCCCGGTCACCTTCCACCAGCACGCACGGCAGGTGTCGTACGTCGCGCAGGGCGACCACACGGAGGACGCGGCGGCCGCCCCGTACACCGGACAGACGCCGTACTGGCGCTATCTGACGGCCCTCGACGTGCTGAGCAACGAGTCCGACGGCACGGTCGTCGTGCTCGGCGACTCGATCACCGACGGGATCACCTCCACCGCGGGTGCCAACCACCGCTGGACGGACGTCCTTTCACAGCGGCTGCGCACCGCTCTCGCCGTCGGCCAGGACCTGCCGCGCTACAGCGTCGTCAACCAGGGCATCAGCGGCAACCAGGTCCTCGCGGACGGCCTGGGCAGGCCCGCCGACAACCAGAGCGGCCTCGACCGCTTCGGCCGGGACGTGCTCTCCCGCACGAACGTCAAGGCCGTCGTCATCGACCTCGGCATAAACGACATCATCCGCAACCCCCGGGTCCCCGGCGCCGACCGGATCACCGACGGACTGCGCACCCTGGTCCGCCAGGCCCACGCCCGCGGCCTCAAGGTCATCGGCGCCACCCTGATGCCCTTCCAGGGCCACCCCGGGTACACCGCGGTCCGTGAGGCGGTACGGCAGCAGGTCAACGCCACGATCCGGGCCGGGCGGGTCTACGACGCGGTGGTCGACTTCGACAGGGCCCTGCGGGACCCGTACAGCCCGAACAGGCTCCGCGCCGAGTACGACTCGGGCGACCATCTCCACCCCAGCGACGAGGGCTACCGGAAGATGGCCGAGACCTTCGACCTGCGGCAGCTGAAGGGCGCGGGCCAGGCGGAGCTGTAGCCGGAGCCGGCTCCGCGGACGCGCTCAGCGCCGCGCTCAGCGCCCCCGGCGATCGCGCCGCTCCCGGCGCTCCTCCCGCCGTTCCCGGTGCCGCTCGCGCCGCTCCTCGTGCATCTCGCGCCGCCACTCCCGGTGCTCCTCGAGCATCCGGCGATGGTCCCCGTACGGTCCCTCCTCCAGCGCACGCGCGGTCTTGCGGTCCAGCTTCTCCTGGCGGCGCTCCTCCTTCAGCCGCTGCCGCTCGGCCCGCGTGAGCTTGCGCTCCACCCCGACCCCGCCCCAGAAGGCGAAGCCGGTCACGATCACCCGCGGGCCGCCCGGGTCGCCCGGCACGCCCTCCTCGCGGTGGTCGAAGCCGCCCATGACACCTATGCCGCGCACGACGACCTCGACACCCGGCGGCACGATCACCTGCATCCCGCCCATGATCGCCACACAGTTGATCTCGACCTCGCGGTCCGCGAAGTCCGCCTCCCGCAGGTCGATCTCGCCGCCGCCCCAGAAGGCGAAGCAGTTGAACCGCCTCGGCACGGTCCAGCGCCCCTTGCGCTGGAACCCGGACATGACGGCGACCGCCCACGAGGACGAGCCCTCGCCGCCGACGACCCGGCCCGCCCAACTGCCCTTGTCCACGGGATCCTTGCGCAGCGACACCAGGGGAGGCGTCACCACGTCCGGCCCGGGCAGGTCACGGGTGATGGGCGTCAGCTCGCCGTACGTCCGTGCCTTGTACGCGGCCTCCAGCCGCTCCTCGAACTCCTCCATGTCGAGCCGCCCTTCGGCGAGGGCGTCCCGCAGGACCTCGGCGACTCGTTCGCGATCGGCGTCGGAGGCACGCAGCTCCGGGGCATCGTCGGTCATACGGAGCAGCCTACGAGTTCCCCGCTCGGGGCACTATGCGGTGGCCTTGTCGACGTACATCTTGGCGATCACCGCCTCGATGTCCGGCTCCCGCACCGACAGGTCCACCAGCGGATACTCGGCCGCTATCCGAGCCACCAGCGGCGCCGCCGACCCGGAGGCCGGGAAGGCCAGGTACTGCCGGGGACCCTCCACCTTCACCACCCGGGCCCCGGGCAGCTCGATCGGCGGCAGCTCCCGCTCCAGGTCCACCACCAGCGTGCGCTCGCTCTCGCCCACCTCGTGCAGCCCGGCGAGCGGCCCGTCGTACATCAGCCGCCCGTGGTCGATGACCATCACCCGGGAGCACAACTGCTCGATGTCCTGCAGGTCGTGCGTGGTCAGCAGGACCGTGGTGCCGCGCTCCGCGTTCAGGTCCCGCAGGAACCCGCGCACCTTCGCCTTGGAGATCACGTCCAGGCCGATCGTCGGCTCGTCGAGGTAGAGGATCTCCGGGTCGTGCAGCAGAGCGGCCGCGATGTCGCCGCGCATGCGCTGGCCGAGAGAAAGCTGGCGGACCGGGACGTCCAACAGGTCGGCGAGTTCGAGCAGTTCGACACAGCGGTCGAGGTTCTCGCGGTAACGCCGGTCGGGGATCCGGTACATGCGGTGCACCAGCCGGTACGAGTCGATCAGGGGCAGGTCCCACCACAGGGTCGTGCGCTGCCCGAACACCACCCCGATGCGGTGCGCCAGGCGCGTGCGTTCGCGGGAAGGGTCGATGCCGGCCACCCGCAGCCGTCCGCCGCTCGGTGTCAGGATGCCCGTGAGCATCTTGATCGTCGTGGACTTGCCGGCGCCGTTCGGCCCGATGTAGCCGACCATCTCGCCGCGCGCCACCCGGAAGGAGAGCGCGTCGACGGCCCGTACCTGCCGCCGCTCCCGCTTCAGGAACCCGGCCTTCCGGCGCACGTCGAAGACCTTCTCGACGCGGTCCAGTTCGATGAAGTCGCTGTCGTCGTCCATGAGTTCCTCAGCTCCCCGTACTCCGGTACGACCGAAGCCCCACCCGCCACGCGGCCCCGGCCAGGACACAGCACCCGACCGCCACCAGCGGCGGCGCGAACGCCGTCCACGTCGGCAGGCCGAGCGGATACGGCCGGCCGAGCACATAGGTCGCGGGCAGCCAGTTGACGAAGGCCAGCGGCAGCACGAACGTCACCCCGCGCACCAGTTCCTTGGCGAACACGGTGGGCGGGTACTGCAGCAGCGTCGTGCCGCCGTACGTGAACGCGTTCTGCACCTCGGACGCGTCCTGGGCCGCGAACTGGAAGGCCGCGCCCGCCACGAACACCGCGCTGAAGATCCCGGCGCCGCTGACCACCATCACCGGCATCAGCAGCAGTTTCAGGGGGGTCCACTCGATGTCGAGGGCCGTCAGCGCGTACCCGAGCACCAGTACGCCCTGGGTCACCCGGCCCAGACGGCGCAGCGCGAACCGGTCGGCCGCCAGCTGCGCCAGCACCGGCGCCGGGCGGACCAGGAGGGTGTCGAGCGTACCGTCGCGCACCCGGCGCCCCAGCCGTTCCATCGAGCCGATCATGAGGTCGGCCAGCCCGAAGGCCGTACCGGACAGCCCGTACAGGAAGGCGACCTCGGGCAGCGTGTAGCCGCCGAGCGCGTCCACGCGGGAGAACATCAGCAGGATCGCCACGAAGTCGAGGGCGGTGGCGGTGAAGTTGGCCACCGTCGTCATCACGAAGGAGGCCCGGTACGCCATCGTGGAGCGGATCCACATGGCGGCGATCATCCGGTAGGCGCGCAGCCCGTCCGCGACCCGGTTGGCCTCAGCCACCCTGCACCACCACCCGCCGCGTCGCCACCGACTGCACCAGCCGCCCGAGCGCCAGCAGCGTCACCGCCCACGCCGCCTGGAAGGCGTAGACCCCCCAGGGATCGGCACGCCCCAGCAGTACGTCCGCGGGCGCCTGAAGCAGCGACGACCAGGGCAGGGCCCGTACGACCTCGCCGATCGCGCCCGGGAAGACGTTCAGCGGCAGCACCATCCCGGAGCAGAAGAAGCCCGTGATCCATGCCGCCTGGGCCACCCCGGTGCCGTCCAGCAGCCAGAACGCGCTCAGCGCCACCAGGAAGCGGATCCCGAAGCCGACCACCATCGCCAGCAGGACCGCGACGAGGAAGGCGGCCCAGGTCCCCGCGTCCGAGGGCAGCGCCACGGGGAAGCACAGCGCGCCGAAGGCGAAGGGGATCACGCCCCGGCCCAGCAGCTGGAACAGGGCCCGGCCCAAGTCCGCGGACATCCACCACATTTGCAGATCGGCGGGCCGGTACAGGTCGATCGCGATGTCACCCGTACGAATGCGTTCCATCAGCTCGTCCTCGACGCCGCCGCCCCCGATGGCGAGCGTCGACAGCAGGGCCTGTCCGAGCCACACATAGGTCACCGCCTGTGCCTGGTCGTATCCGCCCAGGTGCGGTCGCTCGTTCCACAGGGCGAGATACGTGTACACCAGGATCAGCCCGAAGACGGTGTTGGTGAACACCCCCGCGGCAGTGGCCGCCCGATACGTCGCGTAACGTCTGAAACCCCCCGCAGCGACGGCCCCGTACAACCGTCCCGCGCCCACGCCAGTCAACCTCCCGGACCGCCCGACACCGAAGCGCAGGAGCTTAGTCCGGAGGGGATGTGGCGGGCCACGCATTTTCCGCGCCGGACACGCGCCGGAATCCGGGAACGGAACGCTTGGTGCGAGAGTCTTCACCCAGGGGGCCCGGATGGCGTATGAGGGCGTACGGGTACGTACGAGGCGAAACAGGAGTCCGTGCACGACATGAGCGACGAGCCGCTGCCGCAGCAGCCGAACAAGGGCGGCGCGACGACAGAGCCGCCGACGTCCGGAGAGCCCGCCGGGCAGGGGGGCACGGCGACCGGGAACGCCCCGACCGTCCCGAACGCGCGGAACGCCGAGCCGACGGGCGTCGCCGAGAGGACGACCGGCGCCTCCGCGGGGGCGGGGGCCGCGGAGAAGGCGGCACGCCCGGGAAACCCGGCCCGCCCGGAGAACGCGGAGCCCTCGAAGAAGGCCGCGCCCTCGGCGCAGGCGGGAGGCCCGGAGCCCTCGGCGGGTACTGGACGCCCGGAGAACCCAGGACACCCGAGGAACGCGGCACGCCGGGAGAACGCACGCGGTGCCGGGGTCGGCCCGAGCGGCGCGCCCGCGGGCCCCACCGACCCCCCACCCGACGCCGC
>NZ_JBHYKH010000036.1:0-32511 GCF_042741275.1 Streptomyces sp. NPDC058964 | reverse complement strand
ACGTTCCACCCACACCCACCGGTGCCCCGGCGGTGCCGCACCCGCCCGCCGGCCCTCACACAACACCCCCCCGGGTGGTACCCCGGGGGGTCTCTGCTGGAGCGGGCGTCGAGAATCGATGGTTCGCCGGGCAGCGCGTCCCCTTACGGGCGGTGTCGCCGCCGGTACCGGGGAGGCGTCACGGGGCGGACGGCGGCGTCACCCCGTACAGGGTGCGCTTCCCGCGACCGGGGAACTCCGTCAGCGACCACAGTTGTGGGCCGCCGGACCGCAGCCAGTAGAGATCCTGGACGCCCACGCCCGCCTCGTACAAGCGCGGGGCGATGTTGGGCCGGTCGGTGTAGAGGGTGCCCAGTGTGGTGCGGTTGTGGCTCGCGGTGAAGTAGTAGACGCCCTTCCACGAGATGCCGCCCTGGATGTAGTTGTCGGGCTGTGTGTAGACCGCGGTGGCCCGGGCCACGCCTGAGGTGTTTGCCAGGCAGCCGTCGGTGCAGTTGCCCGTCTGCATCGTCCACCGGGCCACCTGGCCCGGGCACCCGCTCGAGTTGCCGTTGCCGTTGCAGAACTCCCCCGTGAGCATGGTCGGCGGTGAGGTGCTGCGATCCAGCCCCGTGTAGTCGTAGCAGGGCTGGCTCCGCTTGTTGGAGGTGCAGCTCTGGGACAGTTTCCCTCCGTTGGGCAGTTGTGTCTGCCACTGGCCGATCAGCGGCAGCACGTAGCGGTAGCCGTAGGTGCTGTACTTGCCGCCCTGCAGGCCGATCCGGGACTTGTCGGCCGGATTCCATTGCGAGCTCTGTTGCATGTCCCACAGCCTGCGCGTGTCGAAGACGAGCAGGCCGCTGGCACGGTCCGCGACCAGCAAGTAGTCGTGGTACCAGAGCAGGCCGCCGGCGTGGGTGGCCACGTTCTCGAAGTCGGCCTTGTTCCCCTTCATGACCGGCCGGACGAACAGGACGTGCTGGTACTTGTGCGACGACGTACCGAGCTGCGGCTCCTCGTTGAGGAAGGTCACCCGGGACCGGCTGTTGCCGGAATAGTGCCAGGTGAAGGCGAAGGCCCGGGAACCGTTGACGGTGCCGTCGGCGTGGGCGTCCGAGGTGCCGCTGATGCCCTGCGGCATCCAGTTGGGGTCCCGGGCGTCGGAGTCGAGGGCATCGTCCTGCAGGCAGAACCAGTTCGCCGGGTTGACGCCGTCGTAGAGCGCGCCGTTCTGCTGCCGGCTCGTGGCCCGCGGGCACTTCGCGGTCGCCGTGCTGTCGGCGTGCTGCAACAGCTGTGCGAGCGTGGTGTACGTGTAACCCTGCTGGAAGTCCAGCGCGGTGCGCAGGCTGGAGATCGTGCCGGCGTAGTCGTCCGGCTGCCACTTCACAACCCAGTTGCCGTTGGTGGGGCGCATCGGCGTGGCCACCCGCACCGCTGGACGGTCGGGGACACCGGCGGCCGGTACCCCGGGCGGCCGGGCAGCCGCGACCAGCGGCAGCAGCAGAGCTGCGGATACCGCAGCCAAGGTGAGTCGGGATGTGCGCGTACGCAAGGGCCCTCCTTGTATGTACCGCTCCTACGCGGGGCGGAGTCGGGCCGCGTCGTGCGGCCCGACCGAGGCTTCCCCTCCGGAATGCCGTCCTCCACGGGCTCGCGGGGAGTTGACCCGCCTTCCGTACACCCGTGTGGGCCGTGGGAGTGTCGCGCTTCAGTGCCGCGGAGCACTGGCCCGAGCACAGGTGGGCCCGGCTGCGCCGTGCCGGTCAGCCCACGGGCGTACCCGGTACGCGGATGAAACGGTCTCCGCAGAACGCCGCAATGTTGTGGGCCCTGAACACCTCGGTGCTGACGGTGCACACGGCCTGATAGACGGTGCCGTTCGCGGCCAGCAGGTCCACGTAGAGGCTGTTGGGCTTCTTCTCGGGGTCGGCAGGGGTGGCTCCGCTCTCGGTGTACCCGAGAGCGGCATCCACCACGCAGCTCGGTGCGTACGGGATGGCGGCGAGATTGATCCAGTCTCCTTCGGCCCGGCTGTCGTTGAAGAACGCACGCCCTTTGTTGTCCGTCGTCACGCGGAACTGCGTGCCCGCGAAAGCCCCGTTGTCCACCACGGCAGAGGCGAGATCGCGACCGGTCGAGCACCTGTGGTCGGAGTTTCCGCGGGCGCCGGAGTCGGTGCGCCCCTCCAAGCGAACGGCGCTCTGGGCGACCGCGGGCGGGGCGACGAGAACCCACGAGACGACCGCCCCCGTCACCGCGGAAAGGCAGCTACGGCGCCATGCGTAACCCGGGCGGCGTTCGCCGGATCGAAACGACCTCTTGCGTTCGGACACTGTCGCGCTCCTTTCGCTCGGCACTGGGCATTGCCTCGCCTGCCCATCGCCTTCTCGCTTTCGCGGCGAGATTCCCACAGTGAACGCATGCACCTGCGGGAACATCTGGCCCGTTCGGTGTTTCGTGTCACGGGATTCCGTCGAACGGGTCCAGGCCGTAGCGACGAATCAGACGGTTTCCGGCGCGTGCCGGACCGCCGGTTCATGACCGCCGCTCGGTCATTAGAGGGTTCGTGCGCCGACATTCGGGTGTGTGACGGTGGCGCCTGCCCCTGAGCCGCCCGCGATGCCGGTGGACTGGGCCCCCTTCCCGAGAAGGCGCTTTCAGGAGGAGGAATATCCCTTGCGCGGTTCGCGACATCTGGTGTGGGGTGCGCTCACGGCACTCCTGCTGCTCGGCTCCTCACCAGCCACAGTCCAGGCCGACACGGCCCGTACATCCCGTGGCGGCGTCTGCCCGGTCGAGAACCGGGTCAGAGTTGCGAACGCCGCACCTCAGGTCGAGCAGGTCTACTACCACGGTGACTGGCGCCTCGGCCCGAAGAACCTTCCCAGAACCGGTCCGATCGGCAAGATCCTGCGCGGCTACGACCGACTGGGCGGGAAGCCGCAGAGCGTGTTCTTCCAGTGCTACTGGCAGACGAACCTTCCGACGGGGGAGTCGGGCTGGTGGTACCCCAGCAACAGCGGTTTCGTCATCAGGAACCAGCAAGCGGTCGAACGGCGCGCCACACTCCCTGTGGGCACGCTGCTCGACCTCTTCGGGAGGGGCGACTCCGGTCATTTCCTGGCGCCGGCGGGCACCCCCTATGGCGAGCGCGCGATTCCGCCGAACAACCTCATCACGTTCGAGGCGGCCCACCCGAACAGCTACCACCTGTACCGGGTCACCAAGGCCTTGTCCGTCCAGGCCGGTCCCGCCAGGCCCTGGTTCGCCCAGCCCGGCCTGGGCGTGCAATACGCGACGGTGAAGAGTGTCGGGGAACTGAAGAGCACGAATTACCTGGCGGAGCTGCCGGTGACCTGACGCGAGGGGACCCGGCGAACTCGCGCTCTCAGCTTGGGAAGCGACGGCGCTCGGGTCGGCGCAGAGGCGCTGACCTGCGAAACACGCGCTCTCTCCGCAGGCTCGAAGGGGGCTGGACGGACCCTGGTTGTCCGTTCTCGAGGGCACGCGGAGGACACGGAGTCACCGGCGGGGCGGTGCGAGATGCGCGCACACATGCGGAGCGCTGTGGGTGCGGCTCGTTACAGGCCACACCGGTTGTCGCCGGGCAGCCTGGCGGCGACAACCGGGCGGAGCGGGCCGTACCGGTCTCGTGCGGCTCGCGGCTCATCGCCGAACCGTTGGCCCTTACGGGACGCGGTTCACGCGTCCGGCCCTCTCGCAGGCCGGGTGCCACATCCTCGGTCCTCCGACCCGAAATGGCGCATGGCCTGTCGTTGCCCCGGAAAGCGTCACCAACCGAGCGCATCCTCGTCGGCTCGCGCGTCCCGGGCCGGCCTGACCGGGCGCGCGTCGTGGCAGGTGAAGCCGAGCCGGGTCAGTGCCCGGCGCATCTCCCCCGTCGTGAAGTCCCGGCGGTTCAGCCGGGTGATCACTTCCCCGACCTGCATCACGGGGTAGACGCGGCGGCTGATGGTCACGGACACGCCGGTGACGGGTTCGGGCGTGATGCCGCTCATCGACTGCTCGACCTCGCTCTTGATCAGGTCGAAGGGGAAACGGGCGATGACACAGCGCATGGATGCCTCCACAGGGGTGGGGAAGAACACCGGAGACGCCGACCGCGCGACGGCGGTCAGGGCGTGAGAGCGAGGACGCCCAGGGCGTAGCCGTGCTCGTCGATCACGGGGGACACGTCCAGGGTCCGGACCCGCATGGCGGCTTCCGCCTCGCCGAGTGCGGCCATGGACGAGGTGAAAGGTCCGCGGTCGAGCGGGATGTCCCGCAGCCGCGTCCGGTCGTTGTACCACGAGCCGCCGCGGTGCGCGGCGAGCTGGGCCCGGGTGACCAGGCCCGCGCACCGCCCGTCCTCGTCCTGGAGGAGCAGGTGCGGGACGCGCGCACCGATGAGCACGGACAGGGCCACGTCGACCATCATGTGGTCGTCGACCTGTGGCCCGGGGGCGTGCATGGCGTCCCGGGCGGTCAGACCGGCGCCGTCGGCGCTGTCGGCCTGCCGTGTTCGGGGCGGAAGCGGGGTCATGGGCTTCTCCTCTTCGTCGGGGCGGGCAGGACGGGCGACGCTCGTCGCGACCACAGGGAGCGCATCCCGGTGCCTGGGTTATGGGTTGTTCCCCGGGGCAGGCCGACGACGGGCCCGGTCGGCGGCCCGGCCGCTCTCGCCACGGCCGGCGGCCCGGCCCCTGCGGTTCCGGCCGGCGGATCCCTTGCCCTCGTCGCGTCGTCCGCCGACGGGTGCGGTGGGGGTGACGGGCACGCCGGAGGGGGTCCGGGCGCCGGTGATGCGATGCAGTTCGGCCTCGCCCGGGCGGACTCGGACGGTGTTCGGAGCGATTCCGGCGTCGGCCATCAGGCGGTCCACTGCGCGCCGCTGGTGCGACAGGACGAGGGTGACGACGGTGCCGGACTCGCCGGCGCGTGCCGTACGGCCGCCGCGGTGGACGTAGTCCTTGTGGTCGCCGGGAGGGTCGACGTTCACGACGAGGTCGAGGCCCGCGATGTGGATTCCGCGGGCGGCGACGTTGGTGGCCACCAGGACTGTGACGTGACCGTCCTTGAACTGGGCGAGCGTCCGGTTGCGCTGTGACTGGGACTTGCCGCCGTGCAGGGCCGAGGCACGCACCCCGACGGACAGCAGGTGTTCGGCCAGCCGGTCCACCGCGTGCTTGGTGTCCCGGAACATCAGCACGCGTCCGGCGCGAGCGGCGATCTCGGTCGTGGCGGTGTCCTTGTCGGCGTCGCGCACGTGCAGCAGATGGTGCTCCATGGTGGTGACCGCGCCCGCGGACGGGTCGACCGAGTGCACGACGGGGTCGTGGAGGTAGCGGCGCACCAGGAGGTCGATGTTGCGGTCCAGGGTGGCGGAGAAGAGCAACCGCTGGCCGCCGGCAGGGAGTTGGTCGAGCAGTGCGGTCACCTGCGGCATGAAGCCCATGTCGGCCATCTGGTCGGCCTCGTCCAGGACGGTGACGCCGACCCGGTCGAGTCGGCAGTCCCCCCGCTCGATGAGGTCCTTGAGACGGCCGGGCGTGGCGACGACGGCCTCGGCGCCGCCGCGCAGCGCACTCGCCTGACGGCCGATCGACGTGCCGCCCACCACGGTGGCGAGCCGCAGCCGCAGGGCGCGGGCGTAGGGGGTGAGCGCGTCGGTGACCTGCTGGGCCAGTTCCCGGGTGGGGACGAGGACGAGGGCGAGCGGCTGCCGGGGCTGGGCCCGCTGCCCGTCCAGACGGGCCAGCAGAGGCAGGCCGAAGGCGAGCGTCTTGCCCGAGCCGGTGCGCCCCCGGCCCAGGACGTCCCGGCCGGCCAGCGCGTTCGGCAGCGTGGCCGCCTGGATCGGGAAGGGCACGGTCAAGCCCTCGGCGGCGAGCGCGGCCAGCAGCCGTGCGGGCATGTCCAGTTCGCCGAACGTCTCGACCGCCGGCAGCGGCTCGGTGTGGGTGACAGGCAGGGCGAACTCCTGTCGGCGCGGGGTGGCGCGTGCGCCCGGGCCGCTCTTTCGTCCGATGCCCGGACGGGGACCCTGGCGGCCCGTCTCCTGCGTACGGAAGCGGCTGCCAGGAGCGGAGCCTGTCGAGCGCGTGGGCTTTCTGTCCGCGCGGAAGCCACCGGAAATGCCGCCGGTGCGGCGGGTGCGGTTCATGGAGGAACCTTCCTCGATGCGGCGTATCGAGGAATTCCGCCCAGCGGTGACGACCGCACGAGGATTCGCAAGAATGAGCCGAAGGAAAAATAAAGAAGAAAAATAAGAAGAGCCGGCTCTCATGGCGTTGAAGCTGGGGGCGGCCGGCGGTCCGGGCAATCCGGAAAGCGGGAAAATCAATGAGCTGGGGCCCGCACCCCAAGAGCGCGGGCCCCAGCCACATGATGCGCGAACCACTGGTTCGCGACAGTTCGCGTCAGTGTCAGGCGGGAACGATGTTCTCGGCCTGCGGGCCCTTCTGGCCCTGCGTGACGTCGAAGGTAACCTTCTGGCCTTCCTGAAGCTCGCGGAAGCCGGTGGTGGCGATGTTCGAGTAGTGGGCGAACACGTCAGCGCCGCCACCGTCCTGCTGGATGAAGCCGAAGCCCTTTTCCGCGTTGAACCACTTCACGGTGCCAGATGCCATATTGAATCTCCCTTGGGGGGCAGTGCCGGACTCCGCACTTTACGGAGTCGAGTCGCCGCGATGATCACCCCTCCGGAAACATCCGGAAAGCTCTGCAAAGAAAAAAATCTCTGGCAATCAATACTGCAGCTGTTATCACGTTAACACAGGCCGGATGGAAACGGCCATGCGTATTCGGGATCGTCCGGTAGTTCTCATCCCGCCGGAGGTCGTATTTCTGTACTGGCGAGACTAGGTATCCGCGCCGTGCTCGTCCAGCTTCCGGCGTATTTCCCGGTTCAGGCGGAGGGCGTCGTCGAGCTGGTTCTCGAGAGAGATGATGCGGCACGCGGTCTCGATGGGGGTGCCCTGGCCGACCAGTTCCCGGGCGCGGGCGGCGATGCGCAACTGGCGGCGGGAGTACCGGCGGTGGCCGCCTTCCGAACGCAGGGGGGTGATGAGCCCGGCCTCGCCGACGGCCCGGAGGAAGGCAGGGGTGGTGCCGAGAACGTCCGCGGCCCGCCCCATGGTGTAGGCGGGGTAGTCGTCGTCGTCGAGGTTGCCGGCGACAGGGGCGTTCTCAGCGGGCATAGCACCTTCGTTTCGGGGACGCGGCGAGGGACTTGGGTGCACGCGACAGCCGTGCTCCGAAGGAGTCAGCACCATTGCCTCGTGCGACAACCCTAACTCCGGCAGGCACGGACATGTGGCCTCGCCGTGACAGATTCCCTCCGTGCACAGCCTGACGAGCCGCCGTACGTCGGGCGGAGCAGCCCGGCCCCGCGGGCCTTGGCCAGGGCACGGATCAGTGCGTCACGGTCTGCGTGTCCAGTTCGCCGCGTGCGCGGACGATACGGCACCCCCGAAGGGCGCGGGTGCTCCGTCCTGAGTGGTCAACGGCCCGCGAGAGGACGGTAGTCGCGACCGGTCCGCCGTCCCGGCCGCGGGGGCTCCCGACGGGCCGCGTGCCTCATTCCGCCTCCTCTGGCGTGCCCCCGAGGCGACCGGTTTCGGCGAGTGCCAGCATCCGTGCGGCGGTCAGCGGGTTCTCGGGGTCGGCGGCGGTGGCCAGCAGCCGGGCTGCTGTTCCGGCGGGCTCCTCGGGCGGGACGACCAGGAGCACCCAGCGTCCCACGGTGCCGCAGTCCAGGGTGATGACGTGCGCCTCGCTCCCGGGTCCGGCCGGCTCCACGTCGATCACCCGGCCGGGCGCCATGACCGTGTGCGGGGCGTCGGGCCATTCGGCGGGGTCCACGGTGACCCGCACCGTGGTGTCCGAGTCGGGCTCCAGCGAGCTGACGAGCGAGGGAAGTTCGAGCTCCAGCGTGTCGCAGCGCGGCCACCAGGCTCCGTCCAGCGGGCCATGGCTGACGTCCGGGGTGAGGGTCAGACGGGGCAGCGGCATGCGGTACGTGTGCGAGTCGTCCGCGGACGCGCCTTCCGCCGGCGTTCTGCTGGGTTCCATCGTGCGGTCCCGTCCCGGAAGTCGTGGGACGACTTGCCCGTTTCGTCACTCGCCGGGAACGGCACCGCCGGTCGCGGCGCAAAAGGCTCTCGGTACGGTCAGGCTACTCCCGGTCGAGGAGAAGAGGGCGGATCAGCCGTCCGACTGTGTCTTCTCCGTCTCCTCCAGATCCTCCCGATCCCCCTCCCGATCCCCCTCCTGTTCCTCCTCCTGTTCCTCCTCCTGCTCCTCCATCAGGCGGATGCCCTCGTGCGTCAGTGACACGGCCGCGGGGGTCTGGTGCGAGGTCCAGTCCACGCTGATCAGGCCCTCGTCTGCGAGATAGGCGCAGGCGGCGGAGAGGTCCTCGTCGGGCAGGCCCAGCTCGGCGCGGAGCACCGATCCGCTGACCTCGGGGCGGTTGTGCTCCGCAGCCTCGTACAGGGATGTCAGGACCGACTTGCGGTTGTGCTGGCGTTCGTGGAGTTTCGTCATGGCTGTCGTTCTCCGAGGTGTTGACGGCCACGCGGGGACGGACGCGACGACGGATCCTGGTGGCCTCACAGACCCGGGTCACACCTCGTCGGCGTGTGTCTGGTCATGGCCTGTCGATTCGCTGGTCGCCAGCCAGGACCGTGCGGGTTCCGCGGCGTGCGCGGTGTCGAGGGTGAGATGGAGCCGGGTCCCTCCTCCGCGGCCGGCGGGGTAGCTGCGCTGCTCGTTCGAGGCGAAGCAGTGCCGGAGCACTTCGGCGACACGACGGGCGACCTCCGGCGTCGCGGCGACGATGCGGACCTCGGCGTGGCTCTCGGAGGGCAAGGGCTCGTGATCCATATGGACCTCCTGGCAGGCGACGGGCACGAAGCGGTCGCTGCCCGGCAGGCTGGGCGACGGCTCGGGAACCGCGGCGCGTTTCCACGACGGCCCCTTTCTGAAGGGTATGCCGGGTAAGGGCGGCCGGGGGGGGGGGGGGCGCCGCCGGCCCCGCCCGGGGGGGGGTCGGGGCCCCCCCCGTCCGGTGACCGGGCGGCGAGCGGAGCCGGCCTGTGCCGGGAAGCGGCGAAAGCCCTGCGGAAGGCCGGTGCCCTTCTCGGCGTCGGACGCCGGCGTCGTCGGCGACCGGCGGGCCACTGTGGCGGGCCCGCCCGGGAGTACGGTGCACACGCCGAGGGCATGCCGCGTACGGCTCCGACAACGGTGCCACTCTCGGGAGAACGCCTCCGCACGCCGACACCGGCCGGGTCGATGACCGCCTGCAGGAGCTGGGCACGACCTGTACGCGGAGGTCTTTGGGGGCGGCCCATGGGTGTGGATCCAGGCGCGTACGGCCTTTCTGCGGCATCTCGTGGCCGACGCACGACGGTCCGCGTACCCGCCGCTGACCGCAATCGCGGAGACCACCGCTTTGACCGGATGCGCCCATGGCTTTCCCGCGGGCAGCGACGGTCCGTGTGGGAGGGCTTCGACGGACACCTTCCGGGGAATCTGCTCCCCCGTGCCGCCTCCGGGTGGCGAGGCGCCGGAGACCACGCCCGTACGACCTTGCCGCCCGGTCCGTTCCGCGTTCCGGTGCCGCTCCGGGGACGTGGGCACCCCCGTCGTCGATCACGCCTCGGCCCCGGTCAGGGCATGGGCAGGCGCAGGGCGAGGAGGGCGATGTCGTCGGTGCTGCCGGGAGGCGTCCGGGCCGACAGCTCGTCGCACAGGGTGTCCAACGGTTCGTGCGCGAGCGAGAGGGCATGGCGGCGCAGTCGGCCGAGCCCCGTGTCCAGGTCGCTGCCGGGAACCTCGATCATGCCGTCGGTGTAGAGCAGCAGCGTGGACCCCGGCGGCAGGACGTGGGAGGCGCTCGGCCGGTGACCGCCGGCCCCCAGGTGGGTTCCGAGGATCAGTCCCTGCCCGGCTTCGAGGTACTGCGCGTTTCCGTCGGGGGTCAGCAGCAGGGGCGGCGGGTGCCCGGCACTGGTCCAGTGCAGCGTCCAGGGGCCGGTGTCGGGGCCTTCCACCCGGGCGAGGACGAGGGTGGCCATCGGCACGGTGGTGATGGCGTGCATGGCGTCGTCGAGACGGTCCACGACGGCACCGGTCGGCCCGGTGTGGTCCCAGGCGAGGGAGCGCAGGATGCCGTGCAGCTGCGCCATGCCTGCCGCGGCGGTCAGATCGTGGCCCACGACGTCGCCGATGACCAAGGCCAGCGTGCCGTCCCTCAGGGTGAACGCGTCGTACCAGTCGCCACCGACCTGCGAGCCGGCCGGCGCGGGCTGGTACCGGGCGGCCAGCTGGAACCGGCCGTGCCGGGGCAGCGGGGGGAGGAGGTTGTGTTGCATGGCCTCGGCGACCGCGCGCTGCCGGCCGAACCGGCGGGCGTTGTCGATGACCAGGCCGACCCGGCGGCCGATGTCGCTCACCACGTTCAGGTCGCCGGTGTCGAAGGGTCGTGCCGGGTCGGTGCGCACCAATGTCAGGGCACCGGTGACCTGCCGTCTGGTGCCCAGCGGCACCGTGATGACGGATGCCGCACCGGTGGCGCCGAGGAAGGCGCTGTGGACGGCGGCCAGCGGGGAGTCGGGCGGTGCCTCCCTGCCCGTCCGGTCCTGCAGCACGGGATCGCCGCCGCTCAGTACCTGGACCAGCGGCGAGTGGGCCGCCTTCCCGGCCGGCGGAAGATGACCGCGCCAGTCCTCCTGGCCGGCGTCGCGGCCGTCGGGGCCCATCACCGCGACCCGGTGCACCTGGCGGGAGCCGACCCGGAGGTCCACCGCCGCCCAGTCGGCAAGGCGGGGAACCAGAAGCCGGCCCAGCCGGGCGAGGGCCTCATCCACCTCCAGGGTCTGACCGAGGACGTCGGTGATCTCCGCGACGAGCGTCAGCCGCTCGGCGAGACTCTCCAGAGCGCTCGCATGGGCTGCTCGTTCCGCCCGTTCCGCCCATTGCGCCTGCTCGGCACGTTCCGCACGTTCCCTGCGGGCACCGCGGTCCGCCGCCGTCTCGACGATCAGCACGACCATGCCCTGGGAATCGCCATCGTCCGTCAGCGGCGTAGCCGACCAGGAGATCGGGGTCAGCCGTCCGTCACCCCTCAGGCTCCTGTCGTCGTCCCCGCGTGCCGAACGCCCCTCGGCCAGTGCCCGCAGCAGCGGACAGTGCTCTCGTGGGATCCGGGCGCCCCCGGGGTCCCGATGGCACAGGTCGTGCAGGTCTTGCCCGTACATCGCCGCTGCCGCGCGCCCCAGCAGCCGCTCTGCGGCCGGGTTGACCGCGACGATCCGCCCCGCCGGGTCGATCACGGCCACGGCCGTGCCCAGCTGATCGACGACCCGCTGCCACAGACCCGGCTCCGCTGCCGACAGCCGCCACTCGTGCTCTCCGCCGGACCTCAAGCCCTCCACCACGCCGCCCTTCCCTGCACAGACCGCACCGCCGCCGGAGGCCCGGCCCCCCGGGGGGCACGGAGGCGTCGGTGCCCCGATGGTCCCTCTGCGAGTACCCGGCCGCACGGCCGACACGACGGCGTACGCGCGACACCGCCGTTCGGCTGCTCCTGCCGGGCCTGCCACTGCCGGTACGGATCGCGGCATCGGACGTCGCGGTTCTCTCCGTGTGCACGGGGGGGCCGGGGGTGTTTGTGGGGCGCCGTAGGGCGGGTTGGCCCGCGCGGGTGGTGCGCCGCACACGCCTAAATGCCCCAGGTCTCCGACCTGGGCCTCAACCATGGAGCGGGTGACGAGAATCGAACTCGCGCTCTCAGCCCGGGAGGCCGCGGTCATGTGCGGCCGGTGCGGCGGCCGCCCTGACCGAACGGCCGGGTCGCTGTCACTGCCTCGCCGGCAGCGCCGGCTTTCACCGCGCCGACCCTGCTCGACCCGCGACGCCCGGGGCGGCGTCGCGCGTTCACCCTGTGCTTTTTCGTGTACAACCCTTTGTTCATCGCGCGTGTCGTATCTCGCTGAAACCTCGGTTCACTGACGGGAGCATGACCTTGCGGATACGTACCTTCGCCGTTGTGGTGACTGCTGCCCTTGCCGTCGCGGGGCTGGGTGCTCCCAGTGCCGCTGCGGCGCCGTCCGGGCTGTGGGACGACTTCAACGGTGACGGGTATCGCGATCTGGCGATCGGCACGCCCAAGGCGAGCGGTGGGACGGTCACGGTCCTCTTCGGCTCGTCTTCCGGCGTCAGCCCCGCCCGGTCCGTGAACATCACCCAGAACACCCCGGGCGTCCCCGGGACCTCGGAGCCCGGCGACCAGTTCGGCGAGAACGTCACCAGCGGTGACGTCGACGGCGACGGCTACGCCGACCTGATCGTCGGCGCACCCTATGAGCAGATCACGGGTAAGCCGGACGGCTCGGTGACCATCGTCTGGGGCGGAGCACACCCGTTCACGTCCGGCGGCACCATGCTCACCGCCCCGAACGCCGGGGCCGTCGGGTTCGGGACAGGCGCCGCCTTCGCCGACCTCGACGGCGACGGCACCGGCAACCTGGTCGTCGTCGGTGCCAACAGCTTTTGGTGGTACGCCGAGGGGAAGCCCACCCAGGACGGCGCGCTGGCGCCGGAGGTGGGGTTCCTCCCCGCGGGCGTACGCCTGGACGGTGTCGTCGCCGGCCACTTCTCCAGCACCGACGGCAGCGACTTCGTCCTGTACGGCCGGCGCACGGACAGCACCGGTAACTACGTGGGTCTGCTCCGCGGCGGTCCCGGCGACATCGGCTCCTCCTACTCGGTGCTGGCCGAGGGCGGCGCCGAGGGCGGCGCCGCCTGGGACCGGGCCGTCGCGGCGGGCGACATCAACGGCGACGGATACGACGACCTGGTCACCGGCAACACGGATGTGGCCAACGGCGGTTCGTTCACCGTGCGGTACGGCAAGGCGGCCGGACCGGCCGCCACGGGCAAGACGTACACCCAGGCCAGCCCCGGTGTCCCGGGAACCGACGAGAGCGGCGACGACTTCGGCGCCGCCGTCGCGGTGGGCGACGCGACCGGCGACGGCTACGCGGACATCGCGGTCGGCGCCTCGTACGAGGACGTGGACGGCCACCGGAACGTGGGCGACGTCGTCTTCCTCAAGGGCAGTTCGGCCGGACTGACCACGAGCGGAGCCCAGTTCTTCCACCAGGCCACGCCGGGCGTACCGGGCACCGCCGAGGCCGGCGACCACTTCGGCTCCTCGCTGCGGCTGCGCGACATCAACGGCAACGGCAGGGCGGACCTGGCGATCGGCGCGTTCGGCGAGGACGTGGTGGCCGGGGGTTACGACGACGGGGCGGCGTGGGTGCTGCGCGGCGTGACTTCGGGCCTGACGACGTCGTACGCAACCGCCTTCAACGCGACCGACTTCGGCTATCCGATGGCCGAGGGCCGCAAGTTCGCGGATGTCTTCGCCCGCTGACCACACCGTTTCACACCGAACTGCCTTGAGTATTACGAGGAGACGCGAACAACGATGCGTAACAAGGTTCTCTCCGCGGCGGTGATCTGCGCGGCGACCCTGCTGGGCCTGACCGCGCCCACCGCCGCTCAGGCCCAGCCCACCGACGCCGCCGCGCCGCAGGGAGACTTCAACGGCGACGGCTACCCGGACCTGGCGGTGGGCGTGCCCTCCGCGCAGGTCGGCGACAAGGCCGGGGCCGGCTATGTGAACGTCGTGTGGGGTGGCCCGGACGGCCCGGGCAAGTACGGCTCCGTACGGATCAGCCAGGCCACGAGCGGAGTGCCGGGCACTCCCGAGGCGGGTGACTTCTTCGGCTCCGCGGTCACCGCCGCGGACGTCGACGGCGACCACTACGCCGACCTGGTCGTGGGCGCCTCCAGCGAGTCGCTCTCCGCCGACAAGTCCGCCGAACAAGGCACCGTCACCGTGCTGCGCGGCTCTGCCTCCGGCTTCACCAGCGGTGGCTACACGGTCGCGCGAGGTACGAGTGAGTTCTCCCGGGTCGGCGCGGTGATCGCCGCCGGGGACGTGACCGGCGACGGCCGCACCGACCTGGTACTCGGCCTCAGCGGCGAGGAGCACGGCGGCGCCGTGCTGCGTCCCGGCCCGCTCACCGCCGACTCCCCGGACACCCTGAGCGGGGAGGTCGCCGGGGCGGACTTCGGCCGCGTGACCGCCCTGGCCACCGGCGACTTCGACGGTGACGGCGACGACGACCTCGCGGTCTCGGTCAAGGCGACGGAGAGCAGATTCGTCCGGATCTACCGCTGGCAGGACGGCGCCCCGGTGCAGCTGTGGAGCACCACGGCCTCCGCCGCCTCCCTCGCCGCCGCCGACTTCGACGCGGACGGCACGGACGACCTGGCACTCGGCTACTGCTACCCGAACTACGAGGACGACGCTCCGGACTGCGCGGACTACTCCACGGGCCGTGCCGAGGTGTTCAAGGGCGGGCTGGTGAAGGTGGCGTACGGCTCGAAGTCCGGCGGCTTCGGTGCGCGCACCCAGGAGATCCAGCAGGACACTCCGGGCATCGCCGGCACCGCCGAGTCCGAGGACCGCCTCGGCGCAGCGGTCGCTGCGGGCGACGTCGACGGAGACGGCTACGCCGACCTCGCCATAGGTGACGAGTACGAGGCGGTCGGCTCGCGGCAGAACGCGGGCACGGTGGTCCTCGTACACGGCACCGCCACCGGCCTGCTGTCCTCCGGCGGTACGGCGACGAGCGTCGGCTTCACCCAGAACAGCAGCGGCGTCCCGGGCAGCGCGGAGTCGAGCGACCGGTTCGGCGCATCGGTCCGCCTCCAGGACTACGACGCCGACGGCTACGCGGACCTCGCGGTAGGCACTCCCGGCGAGAACTCCGCCAAGGGCGGCGTCTGGCTCCTCCCGGGCACCGCGCAGGGCCCGACGGCGACGGGTTCGAGGGCACTGACGCCGGGGAGCCTCGGGCTGCCGTCGTCGACGAGCGCCCTGGAGTACGGGCTGGTGATCGGCCGCGGCTAGCGCGGCCCGGCCTTCGAGCCCTGGCGCAACGGCCTGTGCGGGCCGCGAGCGGAGCCGCCCGGCCCAGGCCGGGCGGCTCCGTGACGTCCTCCGCTCCGACCGGGCCCACCAGCCGCCCCGACCTTGCCGAGGCGGTCGAAGGGACTTTCCCTCAGCACCCGGACGCTGAGATCGCGCTCGGCTTCCCCGGCCCCGGCGTCCAGCCCGGCGCCCGGGTTCTCGCCGAGGCCGGAGACGACCGGCCCCGCTTCGCGGACGCGGGGCCGGAGCCGGCAATCGCGCTCTCGGCCCGGGAAGCGACGGCGCTGGGATGCCCTTGTGCGCTCTGACCCGCAAGGATTTGCAGCGCCGCCGCAGGCGTGGGGGTCTGGTGGCACCGCTGCCGACCATGGCTGTCCGCTCTGCAGGGCACGCCATGGGCACGCCTTCGGCCGAGGGTCCGGGAGGGTGCTCTCCGCGGCCTCAGCGAGTTGTCCGCCTCGGCGGAGGGAGCGGCGTTCCGGCGTCCGGCATTCGCCCCCAGAGCCAACCGGCTGCGCACTGCCGGCTCAGGACACGTCGCGGCGCATGGACGTGGTGACGGCGAGCACCGCGAAGACGAGCATGTAGACGGCGAGGACGGCGCCGGCGCCCCAGCGCGGCAGCAGGTCCCCGGTCGTCATTGCCCTGGCCCCGGCGCCGAGTGCCTGACCGGCGTTGAACGGCAGCCAGCGGGCGAGACCGCCGATCAGCTGGCCGACGATGCCTTCGACGAGGGCGACCCACGCCAGCGCGACGGCGACCGCGCCGACCAGGCTGCGGACGAGCGCGCCGACTCCCACGCCGATGGCGGCGAACGCCGCGTCCCAGGCGATGCCGCCGGCGATCGTGGCCCACATCTGCGAGTCGGTCCACGCGAAGGACACGCCCTTGTCCGCCCACCAGGCGGCGGCGACGCCGAGGCCGACGAGGCTGCTCACCACTCCGGACACCGCGCCGAAGACGGAGTGGACCAGGAGCTTCGCCCCGATGACGCGGCCGCGTGCGGGAGTGCTCAGGTATGTGTCGGTGACCGTCTTGTGCCGGTATTCCCCGGCGACCGCGAGGATCCCGAAGACCAGCGTGAACATCGAGGTCAGGCCCACGTGCGCGAGCGCGTCACTCTGCGTGGCCGTATCGAGCGCCTTGTCGCCGGAGACCACCAGACCGCTGACCCCGGCGATCACGAGCAAGGGGGATGCGGCCAGGAGCAGCCATGGGCTGCGGACGGTGCGCAGTTTCAGCACCTCGGTGCGGATCAGGGTGTGCATGTCGTTCGTTCCTCGCGCTCAGGGGCGGGCGGACGCCGTCGTGGCGCCGGTCGCGGGGTCGGTGTCCGGGTTCGACGTCAGCCGGAGGAACGCGGCTTCCAGCGTCTCCCCCTTCGCTGCGGTCAGCTCGGCCAGCGGGCCCGCGTAACGCAGCGTGCCGCCCGCCACGATGACCACACGGTCCACGGTCTGCGCCACCTCGCTCAGCACATGGCTGGACATCAGTACCGTGCGGCCCTCTTCGGCCAGACCGCGCAGCAGATCCCGCAGATCGGCCATGCCCGCGGGGTCCAGCCCGTTGGCGGGCTCGTCCAGGACGAGCACCTTCGGGTCGCCGAGCAGGGCCGCGGCCAGGCCGAGCCGCTGGCGCATGCCGAGGGAGTAGCCGCCCACCCGCCGGTGCGCGGCACCGGCCAGCGCGACGCGGTCCAGCACCTCCTCGATCCGCGAGCCCGGGATGCCCCCTGCCTGGGCGAGGATCCGCAGGTGGTCGCGGCCGCGTCGGCCGGGGTGGAACCCGGTTGCCTCCAGCACCGCACCGACCACCCGCCTCGGCTCCGTCAACTCGGCGTAGTGGCGGCCGTCGATCAGGGCCCGGCCCGCGGTGGGCGTCACGAGCCCGAGGAGCATGCGCAGTGTGGTGGTCTTGCCGGCCCCGTTCGGACCGAGGAACCCGGTCACCACCCCGGGCTCGACGCCGAAGGTCAGGTCGTCGACGGCGGTCACCCGGCCGTACCGCTTGGTCAGGCCGTCGATCGTGATGCCGCCGTTCATCGCGTCCGCCGGCGCGGGATCTTCGGAATGGTCACGTGCATCGGGGTTCTTCCCTTCCCAAAGGCGTCAAATGACTTGCTCTCGACGCCCGGCACCGGACGTCGGCATCACCCTCCCGAGCCGGGCGCCGCGCGTCGTCGGGCGGCCACGGTAAAAGCGGCTGCCGCGGACGCGGTGGTCAGGCGGCCGGCTACCGCGTCCGCGGTACGGCCGGCTGCCGCGCAGGGCCGACGGCGGTCCGCGGGCGGCCGCCTATCGTGAAGGCATGAGTGTCCTCGTCCACCTGCGTCAGGCCGCCCGCCGGCATGCGCACCTGGCGGACGCGGCAATCGCCCTGGCCGTTTTCGCCGCCACCCTGCTCACCGCGTTCGCGGGGCGTTCCGCGGTGGCTGGGGGCCACCGCACCGTGGCGATCACCGCCGCGGCGCTCGGCTGCGGGGCGCTGGCCGGGCGTCGCCGTCGCCCGCTGATGGTCCTGACGGCCAGCGCGGGGGCCGCGGAGGTGTTCCTCGCCGAGAGCGGCAGCACCAGCGGTGTGCTGATCCTGCTTGCCCCGTTGATCGCCCTGTACACCGTCGCCGACCTGGTCGAACGCCGCCCCGGCCTGATCCTGGGCTGTGCAGCGGTGGCTGTGCTCGCCCTCGTCCACGCCGTGCACAGGCCGGCACTGCTGGGCCCGCAGAACCTGGCGTTCATGGCGCTCGGCGGCCTGGCGATCGCGGCCGGCGACTCCTCCCGCAACCGCCGTGCCTACCTCGCCGAGGCCGAGCGGCGCGCCGAGCGCGCGGAACGGGAGCGTGAGCTGGACGCGCGGCGCCGGATCGCCGAGGAACGGCTGCGCATCGCCCGCGACCTGCACGACGCCGTGGGACACCATCTCGCGCTCATCAGCGTGCAGTCGAACGTCGCCGGGCAGGCGCTCGACAGCGACACGGCGGCGGCGAGCGAGGCGCTCGCCCATGTGAAGTCCGCCAGCCGCAAGGCCCTGGGGGAGTTGCGCGACACCGTCGGTTTGCTACGACAGCCAGGAGACCCTGTCGCCCCCACCGCGATCCCCGCGCCCGGACTGGACGGCCTCGACGAGCTCCTCGCCTCGCTGCGCGCCTCCGGACTGGGCATCGACTTCCGTGTCGACGGCAAGGTGGTGCCCCTGGCACCCGCGGCCGATCTCACCGCCTACCGCGTGATCCAGGAGTCACTGACCAACGTCTACAAGCACTCCGGCCGACGGCAGGCACGCCTGACGCTGCGCTACGACCGGCACGAGCTGCGCATCACCGTCGACGACCCCGGAGGTGAGCGCGCTGTCGGCGGACGTGCCCAGACCTCGGGCCCGGTCCCGGCCGGCCGGCACGGCATCGTCGGCATGCGCGAACGGGTCCTCGCGCTCGGCGGGCACTTCACCGCCGGCCCGCGCCCGGGGGGAGCCTTCCGGGTGACCGCGGACCTGCCCTGCCAGCCCCTCGACCTCGCCCCGGAGCCCGCGCCATGACCATCCGAGTAGTCATCGCCGACGACCAGCCCCTGGTGCGCACCGGTTTCAAGGCGCTGATCGAGCCGGCGCCGGACCTGGAGGTGGTCGGCGAGGCCGGTGACGGGCGCGAGGCGGTGCGACTGGCCAAGACCGCGCGGGCGGACCTGGTGCTGATGGACATCCGCATGCCGGTCCTGGACGGCCTCGCGGCGACCCGGCTGATCACCGGGGACGAGGACCTCGCCGGGGTGAAGGTCCTGATCCTGACCACCTTCGAGATCGACGAGTACGTCTTCGAAGCACTGCGCGCCGGGGCCAGCGGCTTCCTGGGCAAGAGCGCCGACGCGGAGGAGCTGCTGCAGGCGGTCCGCACGGTCAGCCGCGGCGACGCACTGCTGTCCCCCGCCGCGACCAGGACCCTCATCAGCCGCTTCCTCGCCACCCCCGCCACGCCGCAGCCCCTGGACGAGGCGGCCCGCCGCGGTCTTGACGCGCTCACCGAGCGCGAACGGCAGATCACCACGCTCGTGGCAACCGGGCTGTCCAACGACGAGATCGCCACGCAGCTCGTGCTCAGCCCTGCCACCGTCAAGACCCATGTGAACCGCGCCATGGTCAAGGTCGGCGCACGCGACCGCGCCCAACTCGTCGTCTTCGCCCACCGCAGCGGCCTGGCAGACGGGCGGTGAGCCTGTCCCACGGCGGCGGGTGAGGCCCGCCTAGGGGCTGTGTCGGACGGGGGTGATGACAGGTGGCCCCGGTCAGCCCGCCCGTACCGCACGTGACGTTTGAGCATGCAGGTGCGCTGGGTATTGCGGGCAGCCTGTGTGACGGCTGTGCCCAAGTCACGGGAACGAACAGGGGGATGAGGGTGGCTCCGCGTGCAGCACGTCATCGGCGTTCGCTGAAGTGCCGTGTTCTTGCGGGGGCTTGTGCCGCCGCGGCGGCCGGGAGCGAGGCCACCGCGACGACGGCCATGAACGCGGAGGCGGCGTGGACGGCGACGCGACGTGTCGGCGCCGGGCTGGTCCGCCTCCGACCCGCTTCAGGTCCCGGCCGACTGTCCGGGCGACGCCCCGCCGGCCTGGCCGGCCGGCGACCTGTCGGCGACGAGCTCCTGCCGGTCGGCGACCGGCCCGACCTCGCCCTCGGAGACGGCGACGGCACGTCGGTCTTCCGCACGGTCGTCCCCGCGTCGACGCCCCCGTACAGCCGCGCCCGGACCAGCGCCCGCCTGAACGGCCGTTCCCGCCCCTTCGGCACCACGAAGACGCCCACATCGGACGGCCGGACACCCCAGGCCGACACTCGCTCCACCGCCCGGTTCACGGCGATCCGGCAGCAGGAGGGCCTCCCGTACACGATCAAGTCCGTCACCGGCCCCTGACCGGCTTCGACTGCCCCGCCGTTCCCGCTCGGCGGGTTCCCACTCTTTTCTCTGTGAAGGAGACACATGCGCAAGCGCGCTGCCTTTGCCCTGCTCAGCGCCGTCGCCGCGCTGGCCGGCTTCGCCGTCCCCGGTGCCTACGCGGACGAGACCCAGACCGACGTCCAGATAAGCAATGTCTCCTTCGACGGTGGCAAGAACATCGTGGTCGATCTCTACGCCGAGACGATCACGGTTTCAGGGACCTTCACCCACCCGTCGGGCATCCAGGACGCGGACTTCGTCCTGTGGCGTGGACCGGATGGTGCGAACCCCTACGAGACCTACGACGACCGCATCGTGTCGAACCAGTACTACAGCCATGCGGACTGCGTCGCCTCGAGTGCCACCACCTCCACCTGCTCGCAGACGTTCTCCCTCGAACCGGACTGGAAGTACGGCGGCACCGCGCTCACCAACGCCCACGCCGGCACCTGGAAGGTCAGTGTGCAGGGCGTGGCCAATGACGACAGCTGGACCCAATCGGCGAGCTACACCACGACCCGTCTGCAGCGGCACTCCAAACTCACCGTGAACGCAGGCCCGGAGCCGGTCGCCAACGGCGGGACCCTCACCGTCACCGGCAAGCTCACCCGGGCCGACTGGGACAACCTCGACTACCGCGGCTACACCAACCAGCCGGTCAAGCTCCAGTTCCGCAAGGCCGGCACCACGACCTACACGACCATCAAGACCGTGTACACCTCCAGCACCGGCAACCTGACGACCACGGTCCCCGCGTCGGAAGACGGCTACTGGCGCTGGAACTTCGCAGGCACCTCCACCACCCCGGCGGTCAAGGCGACCGGCGACTTCGTGGACGTGCAGTAACCCGGACGTCGCTCTCGACCGCTCACGCTCGCACGGCGATCAGACAAGAGCGCCCTCGCTCTCCTGCAGGCGAGCGAGGGCGGGAACTGCTGCCCACCACTGATCCACGCCACTCCCCTTCGCGCAAGACGGTTGCTGTACTTCGCCGCTGTACGGCATCCGCACCGGCCGCAGGTTATGGCCCCGGCACCGGTCCGCCTCATCCAACCCGCCCGGCCGTGCCCGGGCAGCCCCGGCCGGTCTGCTTCGCCCCGAACCGCCTCTTCCGACGATGCTCTGACCAGCGAGCGTCCGACGCGGAATCCGACATCTCCATGGGTGGCACACATGCTTGTCATGACAGTGCTCGTCGTCCTGCTCTGCTTCGGCGTCGGGACGATGCTGGTGCGGCGCGGTCTGAGTAGTTGGCGCATGCAGGCTTCCGCCCGGTCCCGCTCGGCGACCCACACCCGGGACATGTGGGAGGGCACTGAGCGAGTACTGCTCCCGCTGGGAGCGTTCTCGTACTTCCTCGGCGCACTCATCGGAACCGTTGAACATCTCAACGCCACCCATGGCATCGGTGGCGTGAACCAGCACCTGTCGGTGGTGTCGGCGACCGTGCTGCTCGTCCTGCTGGCCGGCACGACGGCCGGCGCTTCGACAGTCGTCGCGATCGCTACGGCGGGCAGGCCCCGTTGCCTGGTCCCTCCGCATCTGCGGCGACAAGGTGCCACCAACGACCGAGCCGGGTTCATCGGATACGTCCCGGTCGGCGACGAGGAGGATGATGACGAGTCCGCGCGTGGCGGTTACCTGATCAGCGTTGAACCTGGGGCACCCACGATGACGCTGACGGAACGGATCGGCTCCGCGCGGTCGGAGAGCCTCTCGGTCTCCGTCGCCCACCACGAACTGCCGGCGGGCGGGAACTATCTGCTCGGCGGCCCCGGGGAGCCAACCTGCGAGGTGGTTCGGATCCCGGCAGGAGAACCGATGCCGGGAGAGCCCCTACGTATTCTGCGGGGGAGGTTCAGGACCGTCGCATCCGCCCACCCGGCAGGCACGCCGGTCACGCCGGTCACCGCCGAATACGTCGAGGACTGGGCCAAGTGGATCAGCCCAGGTGCCCTTTCACGGCCCGGAGACGGCCCAGAAACGTAAGCTCGAACCTGGTCTCGGCCGCCCGGTAGGCCTCATCATGGGGCGGTGCACGGTGGCCGGGCAGGAGGGGCGAATGGACCGGCAAGTCGTTCATGACGAGCTGCGCCAGGCGAGCGTGGCGTTCCATCGGCTCTTGGACGCCGCCACGGCCGAGGACCTGCGCCGCCCGAGCCAGGGGACGCGATGGAACAACGAGCAGCTGCTCTATCACATGCTCTTCGGCTACATGGTCGTGCGGGCGCTGCTTCCATTGGTACGCCTGTTCGGCCGCCTTCCTCTGGGCGTGAGTGGTGCTTGGTCTCGTTTGCTCGACGCGTCCACCCGCCCGTTCGACGTGATCAACCATCTCGGGGCGGTGGGCGGTGCGCGGGTTTTCAACCACCGCCGCATGGGTGCGCAGTTCGACCGCACTGTCGCGGCCCTACACCGCCGCTTGGACGCCGAGCCAGAAGCCGAGTTGGCGCGCATGATGCGGTTTCCGACGCGCTGGGACCCGTTCTTCAAGGACGTGATGACCCTGGCCGATGTCTACCGTTACCCCACGCAGCACTTCGGCTTCCACCGTGCCCAGCTCACGCTGACCCCGCCTGACTGAGCGGGGACGTCCACGCCCGCATGTCCTTCGCCAAGGTCGCCGAGCAGAGGAAGCGGGGTGCCGTCCACTCCCATGCGGTCACCCGCCCCGACGGCCCGGTGATCGGCGGGCACGCGGCGAGTGATCACCGAGGACAGCACAAAGGCCCGGGTCTCTGACCTGGGCCTTAGTCGTGGAGCGGGTGACGAGAATCGAACTCGCGCTCTCAGCTTGGGAAGCGACGGAGCTCGGGCGGACCATATGCCTCTGACGTGCACAGATGCCGTGTGCTCGGGTGGTGCTGCGGATCCGATCGCACCGCTGCTGACCGTGGTTGTCCGCTCTTACGGGCACGCTGTGGGCACGGGCCGCGATGACCGGTGGGCAGAGCACGTGCGCGAACGGCACTGTGCTCGGCTGAGCTCGGTCGGCGGTCCAGTAGCCAGAGCGCACCGCCGGTCCTCCAGCACCTCGCGCAGCGCGGTGTTCACCGTGTCCTTCTTGGTGCTGGTGCTGGTGCTGGTGCTGGTGCTGGTGCTGGTGCTGGTGCTGGTGCTGGTGCCGGGGCCGAGGGCCTTGGCCACGTCCGCGACCAGCTGATCGTCGAGGTCGATCACAGTCCTGTTCACGACTACACCTCCTATTGATGCACGACATGGACAGACGGGATTCGCCACCTTGCCACCAGCGGTCGCGACGACGGAGCGCTGAGGTCTGGGACGCGCGCAAGGATCCGGCGCATGGCACAGCTCGGTGGGCATGGCTTCGAAGGACGTCGGCCGAAGCGCTTGCGTGCACGGGCTCTGCGTTTGCCACCGCTGTTTACGCCGACCAGCCCGAGGGGACCTTCGCAAGTGCCCAGCCCTTCCGGTGGAGTGTGCCCCTGCGACGCGAACGGCTGCCGCGATCGCCCGGGACTCTCGCGTTCGGCGTCGCAAGGCGCAGAGCACGGACGAGGGCGTGGTTCGCAGGAACTGAGGCGGGTCTCTTCGCCGCGTTCCGCGCGGACGAGTGGCAGATGCTGATGCCGGCGAGCGTGGACCGGTTCCTCGCGGTGCGGGCGGATACGGCCCGCGCCCGCGTGATCAGCCGGAACCGGAACTGCCCGCCGCCTCACTCGTGGCGCGACGGTACTCCTCATTGATGCGCTGAGCTTCCTCGAGCTGGTCCTCAAGGATGACGATGCGGCAGGCAGCCTCGATCGGAGTCCCCCTGTCGACGAGCTCGCGGGCACGAGCGGCAATCCGCAGTTGGTAGCGGGAGTATCGGCGATGTCCTCCCTCCGAGCGGAGCGGAGTGATCAGGCGAGCCTCACCGACGGCTCGGAGGAAGCCTGGGGTGGTTCCGAGCATCTCGGCTGCCCGACCCATCGTGTATGCGGGGTAGTCGTCGTCATCCAGACGATCATCAAGAGGGTTGTCCGCTGTCATGTCACCTCGCTGTGCAACGCAGTCGAGGGGGGGCGGGGGGGGGGGGGCGGCGGGGCCCCCCCCGGCTCGGGCCGCGGCGGGGGGGGGGGCCCGCCCGCCGCGCCCCACCGCCCGCCCGGCCCGGAGCGGTGGCCGACGGGTGCCCGGTTTCCCGGCCGCCACCGGCACCGTCCGTGGACGGGCCGACGGAACCGACGGCCGCGACCGCGACACCACCCAGGGCGAGGCCGGCGAACGCCACACCGAAGGTCAGTCTCACGGGGCGCCGGGCACGCCGCTCCGCCGGCACCCGCCAGTCGTCGCGGCGCCTGGTCCGCGCGCGGTGCACACCCGTGTCGCGGGCGGCCCGGAAGGCGGCCAGGGCCCGCCGCTCGGCCTCGGGATCGAGAGCGACCGCGCGTACGGCGCCGGCCAGCGCCGTCTCCAGCGCCGTCTCCAGCGCCGTCTCCAGCGCGGTGTCCTGCACGTCCCACGGGCCGGACGGGGCGTCACCCGGGCGCACACGTCGACGGCCGGTTCCGTCGCCGCTCAGCCGTTCACCCATGTCCGTATCCGTTCGTGTCCGACAGATTCGATTCGTCCGATGTTCGGACCTGGTGCCTGTACGTCGGCACACTGTCGTCGTTGTTGTTCATTTCGACTCCCCCAGCGTTCGGGAAGCCTCATCCGTCACATGTCTCCCGGCCCGCCGTCGACACCCAGCTGGCGTGCGAGGCGTTTCAGGCCCCGGTGGGCAGCGGTGCGCACCGCTCCCGGGCGCTTGCCGAGGACGCGTGCGGCGGCGGGCCCGTCCAGGCCGACGACGACCCGCAGGAGCACGGCCTCGGCCTGGTCCCGCGGCAGCCCGCGGACCAGTTCCAGGGCGCGCTCGGTGGAGAGGGACTCCAGGGCCTGATCGTGGGTGCTGTGCGGGGCTGCCAGGTCCAGTACGTCCTGCTCGGTCCCGCCCGCGCGGGGCCGCACCCGCTGGCGGCGCAGGTGGTCCAGCGCCCGGTGCCGGGCGATGGTCGCGGTCCAGCCGCGGAAACCGGCCCCGTCCCCCTTGAAGCGTCCGAGGTCGCGGGCTATCTCCAGCCAGGCGTCGGACGCCACGTCCTCCGCGTCGTCCCCGACGATTCCGCGCAGATAGCCGAGCAGGCCCGGCTGCACGATCCGGTAGGCGGCCGCGAAGGCGGACTCGTCGCCGTCCTGGGCGCGCGCGACCGCCGCCCCCAGGTCCCCGTCGTACTCCTGCACGCGCCTGGGTTGCCGTACCTGGCCCAAGACCGTCCTCGTTCGCACCGTGTTCATCGCGACTCCGCGCCCTCCGTCGCGCTCGTGCCGCCTCTACGGCCCCGTGGAGACCAGCGCACGCGCTCACGGAAGTGTCACAACGCACCGGCCGCCCCTCACAACGCACCAGCCGCCCCTCACGCCGCAGCCTGCGCCGGGCGCACGCTGCGGCGGCGCGCGACCGGCCCGGCTCCGGCCGGGTGACGTTCCCGGTCGGCCGCGCCCCGGGGGAGCACCGGGTCCGGCACCGTGTGGTGAGGGCGACCGCCCCCCAGGACGCCGGCACATCACTGCCCACCACCTGCCGGACCGCACTCCGTGCGCCTCCGGACTCCCCCCGCGGGCGGCGCGGAGAGGGAAGGGGCGTAATCGCACCGGCGCGGCGGGCGGTCCCGGTGTCAGGGCGTGCCCGCCGTCGCGTCGCGGCACAGCAGCCGCAGCGAGCCGTCCCCGGTGAAGCAGCGGTGGGCCTCGTCGATGGGATCCCACAGCCGTCCGTCGGCCGTGCGGATCCGGTGTCCGCCCTCCGCCGTCCACCACTCGGCGCCCGCCTGGCGGACGATCACCTCGCCGGCGTACGCCCCGAAACCGCGCAGCACGCGTTCCACCGCGGCGTAGGGCGTCTCCTCCCGGCGCAGGTCGTCGATCATCCGGTCGACGCACCACAGGCTCGACGCCGAGTAGTCGAGGCGCAGCCGCGCCCCCTCCCGCATCGTCGCCACCGTGTCCGCCGCCCACCGCACCGGCCTGGCCGCAGCGAGGGGTCTCGTCTCCTGTTCCGTCGTCACACCGGGAAGAGCGAGGTCGGCGGCCGATCCGTCACCCGGTTCCGGAGATCGCCGGGACGCGATCCGTCGTGGGGCGTGACGCATCGGCACCTCCGTGCGCTCCTTCCGGCATGAGCACCCACCTCCGTCTGCGAGCGGTTCCGCCCCCGGCGCTGCGCAACAGCGCGACCTGGATCGAGCGCATGTTCGAGGAGGAGCCGGCGGCCGCGCGGCTCCGTGCCGGCCGGCACGGCGAGGAAGCGCTGGGCGAGCGCTATCTCGACCAGGAGCGCATCTACCGGGGCGCTGCCCGGCACCGCGCGGAGGACCGGCCCCAGGCCCAGGTGGTCCTGGGCGGCCGCCCGGTGTTCCGCCCCGACCGGCGCAAGCCGCCGTTCCTCGTGCTCACCGCGGCCCAGGCCCGCCGGGTGGCCGGATTCCTGGCGACCGCCGACTTCGACGCCCTGTGGGCCTTCGCCCGCGACGAACTGCTGCCGCGCTACGGCGGTGTGACCGCGGAGCCCCGCGTCTGGGGCACGTTCGCGGCGGCGCACCGGGAGCTGAGCGCGTTCTACGCGCGGACGGCCGAGCGCGGCGACGCCGTGGTGAAGTGGCTGGCGGCCTGAGGCGCACCGGCCATACGACCGGTCACCCCTTGTTCGGCTGACCCTTTTCAGCCGACTTGGCCCTTTCTGTGGGGCCAAGGTGTAACACTTCCGGCCGCGTTCGCTCTTTCCATGGAGGACCGTGTCGGGGCGGCCTGGCTTCGGCCTGTCCTCGTCGCGCCTTCCGGCATCCCGGACCGCACGGGACGCCGCGGTCGTACGCGAGAGGACAGTGATCGGAGCTCATGAGCGGACACCGGCGCCGGCCGCCGCAGCGCCTCAACGGCGGCACGCGTGCCGGGGGTGACCGTTCCACGAGCCGCCGGGCCGCACGGCGAGACCCGGAACCCCGGCAGGACCTGCCGGGCCGTGCCCGCAGAAGGGCACCCCGGAAGAAACGTTGGATCGACTACCCGCGCCGGACCAGGACGGGCCCTCGCCGCTGGCTGCCCTCGCTGCGCCAGCTGCTCGCGCTCTTCACGCTCTTCATCGGCGGCACGGCAGCGGCCGTCGGCTATGCCTACGCCACGGTCACCATCCCCGACCCGAATCCCACCACCCTGCTGCAGAACAACGTCTACTACTGGTCGGACGGCACGGTCCTGGCGACCGACGGCCGCGTCAACCGGCAGAACGTGACGCTCTCGCGGGTACCCGCCGACGTGCGGTGGGACTTCATCGCCGCGGAGAACGCCTCCTTCTACACCGACCCGGGCATCGACCCGAAGGGCATCCTCCGCGCCGTCGTCGACATGGCCGAGGGCGGCTCCGTCCAGTCCGGATCGACGATCACCCAGCAGTTCGTCAAGAACACCTACCTGGATCAGTCGCAGACGGTCTCGCGCAAGTTCAAGGAACTGCTGATCTCCACCAAGATCGGCGCCGCCATGAGCAAGGAGCAGATCCTCCAGGGATACCTGAACACCTGCTTCTTCGGCCGTCAGGCCAACGGCATCCAGGCCGCCTCCCGCGCGTACTACGGCGTTCCGGTGGACAAGCTCGACGTCAGCCGGGGAGCCTTCCTCGCCGCGGCGGTCAACGAGCCGAGCCTCTTCCAGCGCGCGGACTCCGATCCCGCCGCCCGGAAGAAGGCCGAGGCGCGCTGGTCCTGGGTGCTCGACCGGATGGTGGACATCGGCAGGCTGACGCCCCGGCAGCGGGCGCGGTACGCGGCCGCCGGATTCCCCGCCCCGAAGAAATGGAGCCCCGGTTCGGGGCTGACGGGCGAGACCGGATACCTGGTCCAGCTCGCCCGGTCGTACGTCCAGACACACGACCGGACCGTCACCGACAGCAGCCTGAGCAGGGGCGGCTACCAGATCCACACCACCTTCGACCGCAAGAGGACGGCCGAACTGGCCAAGGCCGTAGCCGCGGTACGCAAGCAGCGTCTCGACCCCGCCCACCGGTCCGTGGACCGGGGCGTACAGGTGGGTGCCGCCTCGGTGGAACCCGCCACCGGCCGGATCCTCGCCGTCTACGGCGGACCGGGCTTCGACCACGCCCACTACTCCGACAACGCCGACACCTCCGGTGTGCCGGTGGGATCGACCTTCAAGCCCATCGTCCTCGCGGCAGCGCTCCAGCACGGTGCCGTCCTGCGACCGGGCGAGTCCGCGGAGAAGATCACGCCGACCAGCAGGTTCAACGGCGACGACGGCATCAGGATCAAGGACCAGCAGGGCAACTACGTCACCGACACCAAGGACCCCACGGGGCTCCTCCACCAGCACAACGACACCGACCGGCGCTGGGGCTACATCTCCCTTCGCAAGGCGATGGAGCAGTCGGTCAACACGCCGTACGTGCAGCTGGGAGAGGACGTCGGCTACCGGAACGTGGCGGACACGGCCCAGTCCCTCGGCCTGCGCCCGAACAGCCTCGCCGGCCCCAGCGCCGGCTTCTACATCGGCACGTCCACACCGAGCGCCATTCGCATGGCGGGGGTGTACGCGACGTTCGCCGCCGAAGGGATGCAGGCCACCCCGTACTCGGTGACGAAGGTGACCCACAACGGCTCGGCGCGGCCCGGCTTCACCGCTCCCGCCGCCGTACGGGCCCTGCCGGCGCCGGTCGCCGACAACGTGACCGACGTCCTGCGGGGCGTCATCGCCCGGGGCACCGGCACCAAGGCCCAGGCTCTCGGCAGGACCGCGGCGGGCAAGACCGGCACCACCGACGACTACCGCTCGGCCTGGTTCGTCGGCTACACCCGGCAACTCGCCACCTCCGTGGTGCTCTTCAAGGAGGACCCGAAGCACCCGCAGCTCCAGTCGCTGGTGGGCGTCGGCGGCCTGCAGAAGGTGTTCGGCGGTGACATCCCCACCGAGATCTGGACCCGGTACATGCGCGGCGCCCTCGCCGGACTGCCCGACACCCCCTTCCCCGCGCCCGCCTCCCTGGGCCGCGGCGCCGACGAGCCGGGCGCTCCCTCGTCCTCCCCGTCCCCGTCCAAGCACGGCGGCCAGAACGGAGACAAGCACCGCAGCAGGACGAGCCCCGGGGACAATGCCGGGCAGACCGGCCCGACCGCCCGCGTCAAGTGCCGTCACCACAAGTGCCGCTGACCCGGCCGGCCGGGGTGTGCGTGCGGGTCGGTGGTGCCGGGTCACACGGGCGAGGGCCTGGGCGGCGTCCGTCGTGGTGCGCTTCCAAGGCGGCACGGTTCGGACACCCCGCAGCCGCTTAAAGGGTGATCCGCCGCGGGAAACGGGTGATCACGAGTGGTGGCTCACACCTTTGGCTCTCTCGTACTGATATCTGCATGTTCATACGGCTTGGTGATCGTACGAGAAGGAGAGCGCATTGACACGCAGGATGACGGCACTCTTCGTCGTCGCGGGCCTGGTGGCTGCCGTGCTCGGCCTGGCTGCCCCCGCTCAGGCCGATCCCGCACGGCAGCTCAAGGTCGCCACCTACAACATCTATCAGGGCGCCGACCTCACGCCGCTGCTCACCGCCCCCACCCCTGAGGAACTCGTCAGACGGGCCGGTATCGCCTATGACCAAGTGGTCGCCACCGACTTCCCGTCCCGTGCCCGAGCGCTCTCCCGCCTGCTGCAACGGGAACACCCCGCGGTGATCGGCCTGCAGGAAGTCGCCCTGTGGGCGAAGGGACCACTGAACGGCTCACTCCACACCACCTATGACTTCCTGAACATCCTGCTCCGGGAGCTGCGCGCGGCCGGTCTCCACTACAACGCCGCCGCGATCGACACGACCTTCAGCGCCACCCTGCCGATCAGCGCCACCGAAAAGGCGAGCTTCACGGACCGTGACGCGATCCTGGTGGAAGGCGGGGTCCGGGCGACGAATCCGCAGTCGCACCTCTATGCGGCCAAGCTGGTCGTCACGACCCCGACCGGTCTCACCTTCACCATCCCCCGCGGCTGGTCGGCGGTGGACGTCGACCTCGCCAAGAGCGAGGGCAAGGGCCGGCAGACCAATGGGCATCCGGAGACGGTACGGGTGGCCACCACACATCTGGAGCCGGCCGCGCCGCCGATCCGAAACGCCCAGGGCAACGAGCTGCACACCGCACTGGCACAGTCGCCGTACCCGGTTGCCGCGGTCGGTGACTTCAACTCCCCGCCCACCGACGCGACGGGCCCGTACGGCACGTTCACCACCGGTGGCTACGACGATGCGTGGCAGGTCGTGCACGGTCCCGGGGGCGGATTCACCGCCCACCAGGACCCCGATCTGCGCAACCTGCCGTCGAAGCTGGACGAACGCATCGATCACGTCTTCTACCAGCCCTCGCGGCTGCAGGCGGTCGCCGCCGAAGTGATCGGAGATCGGGTGAACGACCGGACACCCAACGGACTGTGGCCGTCCGATCACGCCGGCCTGTCGGTAGCGCTGCGTCTCAGGCAGCGTTGAAGCGAACGCCGTGCGGGTCGCAGGCTTGCGGGATGCGCCGGCGCAGGGCCAACCGGGCGACGCGGTACGCCGCTCGGCGCCGCCGAGTCGCCGAGATGCGGCCGTCGGCGAGATGTGCTGGGCTGAAGACAGGGTGGGAACGCGTCGTGAAGGGCTGCGCTCCCAGCCGGCGCCGCGCGGGAACGGACCAGGCCCGCGCGACGGCACGCCGTGGACCGCGCCCGGACGGCGGAGATGCTGATGATGCGCAGGCAGATGGAACCACGCAACGGCGGGAGTCTCCGGCCGGACCCGCCGCGACCGCTGCCCCACGTCTCCCGGCACGGCACACCCCCGTGCTGAGAGTGGGCACCTTCCTGCCACCCGCCTCCCTCGGCGGGGCCGCGCCGCGCGGTGCGCGCGGTGAGGTCGGCAGGATTCCGGCCGACGACCAGGCCCTGTTGATGGAACTGCTGCCGGGTCTGAAGGACGTGGAGTTCCTGCACGGCCTGGACATCCGCCGCTCCTGCATCCGCAACGGCAAGGTGTACTGCGGTGAGGTCTGCCTCAACGAGCTCGACCTCTACGTCTGGCACGCCTGGATGGCCCGCGACCCCGGCGGCTACACGCTCGAGGCCCTGCGCACGCTCAGCCTGGACCTCCCCGTCGTCCCCGATCCGGCACGCTTTTCGACCGGCCTCGACAAGTACCGGGCACACCTGCGGCTGTCCCGGGCAGGCCTCCCGGTCCCCGACACGATCCTCATCGGCCGTCACAACACGGAAGCCGCGGCCCCCGTCCTCGCGGAGTGGGGCCGCGCCATGCTGAAACCCCGGCTCGGCGCCTACGGACAAGGGGTCCTGCTGGTTGAGGACTTCACGACCCTGCGTGACCTGGCGGGCTATCTGGAATACACCCTCGCGGCCGCCACGGAGGGCACCTACCTCCTGGAGCGGATCTGTCCCAGCGGTGGCTCCGCGGACTGGTTCGGCACCACCCTCGTCAACGGCTCGCTGATGTACGGCTATCGCAAGCGCAGCCACCGCTTCACCCGCCTGGCCGACGACGTCTGGAAGGTGTACGACCCGGAGGGGATCGGCGGGGATGTGGACGGCTGCGATGTCCCTGCGCCACTCGCCCGACTCGCCCAGCTCGCCCAGCAGGCGCTGGGCCTGCCCCTGGTCGGCTTCGACCTGATCGTGAGTGAGGGACGGCCCGTCATCGTGGACGAGAACACCTTCCCCGGTCTGTACCCCGAACTCTTCGCTGCCGCAGGGCGCTCCCTCGGCCATGAACTCTTCGCGCTCGTAGGCGAACTGGTCGGTGACCTGAGCGGGAACGGTTCCGGGGGACCGGAGGCACCCACGCGTGGGAGCCGGCCCAGGACGGCGCTCCAGGCGGGTCCGGGCCGATCCCTTGCCGGCCGGGAAGAACCCGGAACACCGAGCGGTGTGCGGCAGCGTGCCTAGGCGCGGTGCCGATGACGTCGCCCGCGTCCCGCACCTCGCGCGGCGGGTCGGAACTGCGCCCATACCCTCTTGTACTTCGTCCATAACCTCCGCATTCGGATTGCGCGCGATTTCCGGAGCTTTGCCGCCATGTGGTGCATGATCGAAATGCGATCGGCGTTCCGCACCCGGACGATGGCGATGAAGAGCGGAGCGCGGTCCTCGTGAAGGCTGACCGCTCCGCTGTAGTCATGCGTCAAAGAAAGAGGGAACCATGACGGCAACGACGGAGACTCCCACTCGTGAAAAGGCCGAGGCAGGCCAAGAAGAGTTCGGTGAGGAATCCGCCTTCGGTCCGCTCCTGCTGGCAGCGATGCTGGCCCGTCGCGAGGATCGCGATGAGGAGCCGATCATCCAGCACCCGCTTCTCCTGGCCGCGCTGATGCGCCGTCGTGAGCAGCGGGAAGAGCCGCTGATCCAGCACCCCCTCCTGCTCGCCGCGCTCATGCGCCGGCGTGGTGAGGAGCGCGGCGAAGAGTCCATCATCGAGCACCCGCTTCTCCTGGCCGCGCTGATGCGCCGTCGTGAGCAGCGGGAAGAGCCGCTGATCCAGCACCCCCTCCTGCTCGCCGCGCTCATGCGC
>NZ_JBHYKH010000035.1:30102-32706 GCF_042741275.1 Streptomyces sp. NPDC058964 | reverse complement strand
CCCTCGCGCTTGCGAGGGGGCCTTCCGGTCGGTGCGCCGCCAGGGACTCGAACCCCGGACCCGCTGATTAAGAGTCAGCTGCTCTAACCAACTGAGCTAGCGGCGCCCGCTGACAGGAGAACTCTACCCGACCTCCGGGTGTGCTCCGGACCACCGGCGCCGCCCGACGCGGGTCCGCCGGGCGGCCGTACATCATTCGGACCGTCAGCATGCGCGTCGGGAAGACAGTTGGGAAACTGATCAACGTGCACAGTTGCGGATATTTCCACCAGGAATGTGAGGGGAATCGCATGGCGACCCCGGTATTCGAGGAATTCGACCCCGTGAGCGGCTGCGAGTGCCCCGGATGCGTCCAGTGGCGGCGGGAGGGCGCGCATTCCCCGGCCGGCCGATTCGGCGGTCACCCGGCCGCCCGGCGGGCAGCCCTGGTCGTGGCGGCCGCCGCGTCCGCCCTCCTCGGCGCGGGTCACCCGGCCGCCGCCCTCACCGTCTCCCACGCCCCCCACCGGCCCGGCGTTCCCGCAGACCCCGAGCCCGACACCCCGCAGGGTGCCAAGGCGCCCCTGCACGGCCCGGGCGGGACACCCGCCAAGTCGGGCTCCCCGGCCGACGCGCCCAAGATCACCCGTACGGACATCATCAACCGGGCCAAGATCTGGGTCGCCGCGCACGTGCCGTACAGCATGGACTCCTATTGGTCCGACGGTTACCGGCAGGACTGTTCGGGCTATGTCTCAATGGCCTGGGGACTGCCGGGAAACGAATGGACCGGCAGCCTCGACCAGTACGGCGTGAAGATTTCCAAGGACGAACTCCAGGCCGGCGACATGCTGCTGTTCCACAATCCCGACAACCCCGAGAAGGGCTCACACGTCGTGATTTTCGGCGGCTGGACGGACTACACGCACACCCACTACACGGCCTACGAACAGACGCCCCCGCACACCCGCCGCCAGTCGACCCCTTACACCTACTGGAGCAACTCCGACCGGTACGTCCCCTACCGGTACAAGGGTGTGACCGAGAGCACGGCGGGTGCGAATCCGGCCAGTGCCACCAAGGCACAGCCGTTCCCGGGAGCGGCGTATTTCGGCCCCGGAGCCGACAACGACTATGTCACCCAGCTCGGGAGGATGCTGATCGCGCGCGGGGCCGGGACCTACTACACCCAGGGTCCCGGCCCCCGCTGGTCGGACGCGGACCGGCGGGCGACCCAGGCGTTCCAGCAGGCCCAGGGCTGGACCGGCGCGAACGCGGACGGCCTGCCCGGACCGCGTACCTGGGAACTGCTGACGAGCGGGAAGGGGAAGAACATCCCGGTGGCGGGCGCCGGCACCACCACCAGAGAACCCGCCTCGCACGGCGTGCCCGGCTATCCCGGCCGGAACCTGTTCCGTCCGGGCGAGGACAACGTGTACGTCACCCAGCTGGGGAGGCAACTGGTGAAGAAAGGGTTCGGCGCGTTCTACACCAACCCGCCGGGACCGCGCTGGGACGAGTCGGACCGCAGGGCGGTCGAGGCCTTCCAGCGCTCCCAGGGCTGGCGGGGCGGCGCGGCGGACGGCTACCCGGGGCCGGAGACCTGGCGACGGCTCTTCTCGTGACGACCGCGACAACCGTTGTGACCCGTTGTCATCCGTTGTGACCCGTCTGTACCACCTGTTGTGACGCATCTGGCGCGGAGGCTGGAGGCACGCATGAGTACGACCACTTCTCACACACCCGAGTCGGAGGGGCCACCCGAGGGGCCGACCCGTCCCGCCCGGCTGATCCAGAACGAGGCGACCACCGAGATCCCCGTCCATCTGCTGTTCCGCGACGACCCCGACCCGGCACCGCTGCGGCCCGCCGTGGTGAACCGCAGACATGGCACGGGGGAACAGCCGCGCCTGAGGCGCCCGGCCCCGGCGAAGACGCGGCCGGTACCTGAGATCGATCCCGACCTGGTGGAGTGCCCGGGGCGGGTGCTGCCCGGTGCGGCCGGGGTGCTCGCGGGGGCGGGCGGGCTGGCCGGCTGCGCGGCCGCCTCGTGGTGGGCCGGAGTGCTGCCGCCGGCCGTGGTGGAGGCGCTGCGGCTGCCGGCGGTCGCGGGTGCCGGTCTGGGGCCGGCCCAGTGGGCCGTGTACGCAGGGGCCGGGGCGCTCGGCCTGTTCGGCTTCGGCGGCCTGGCCCGGGGAACCACCGGGCGGGCCTGGGTGCTCGGCCTGTTCGGCCGCTACCGGGGGACCGTCCGGCGCACCGGTCTGCTCTGGGTCAACCCGCTGCTGCTGCGCCGCCGGGCCGACGTACGGCTCAGGCACTGGCGCAGCGAGCCGATGCCGGCGGCCGACGGCAACGGGGTCGCCCTGCGGGCGGTGGTCCTCGTGGTGTGGCGGGTGCGGGACACCGCGCGGGCCGTGCTCGGGGTCGAGGACCACGAGACGTATCTGCGCGAGTGCGTCGAGGCGGCGCTGGCCCGGGTGCCGGTGGAGGCGCCGGGCGGGCCGAGGGGCGGCGTGGACGCGGCGGCCGACGCGCTGACCCGGACGGGGGGGGGCGGCGCCCCGCCCCGCGGGGGCGGGGGGGTTTCGGGGGGACGCGGGGGGGGGGTGTGACCCCCCCAGG
>NZ_JBHYKH010000035.1:9512-30092 GCF_042741275.1 Streptomyces sp. NPDC058964 | reverse complement strand
GGGGGGCGGGGGGGGGGGGGGGCGGGGGGGGGGGGGGGGGGCGGGGGGGCCGCCGCGGGGGCACGCGCGCGCGGGCGCCCCCCCCCGGCGCCCGTCGGTCTCGAGGTGTTCTCGGTGCAGCCGGTCCGGGTGGAGTACGCCCCCGAGGTCGCCGCCGCCATGCACCGTCGCCGGATCGCCGCGCTGGACGCCCAGCAGCGAGCCAGCATGCTCACCTCGGTCGTGGACTCGGTGGAGGACACGGTGACCCGGCTGACCATGCGCGGGCTGGTCGAACTCGACGACTACGAGCGCAAGGTGCTGGTGCGGGACCTGACGGTGGCGTTCTGCTCGGGGCGCGGGGAGGCGGCCCCGTGATTGGTATGGACATGTTCAACTAGCGGCAATAATCTGAAACTTGGTCTAGACCTGCACGCCTCAGTGAACCTCCCCCACGTTCTCCAGGAGCGGCAGCATGCGCACGAAGACCATGTTGTCCGCAGTCGTGGTGGGCGTGGCGACCGCCGGAGCCTTTGTGCTCTCCACCGGCGGCGCCAGCGGCCACGGCTACACCGACCTCCCCATCAGCAGGCAGAAGCTCTGCCAGAACGGCACCGTGACCAACTGCGGCGACATCCAGTGGGAGCCGCAGAGCGTCGAGGGCCCCAAGGGCTTCCCGGCGGCGGGCCCCGCCGACGGCCAGCTGTGCAACGGCGGCCTGAGCCGCTTCGCCCAGCTCAGCTCGCCGCGGACGCCGTCCGGCGCGGCCTGGCCGACGACCAGGGTGACAGGTGGTCAGAGCTACACCTTCCGATGGCAGTTCACCGCCATGCACGCCACGACCGACTTCAAGTACTACGTCACCAAACAGGGCTGGAACCAGAACCACGCCCTGTCCCGCTCGGACCTCGACACGACACCGTTCCTCACGGTGCCCTACAACGGCCAGCGCCCGCCGGCCACCCTCAGCCACAGCGGCACACTGCCGTCCGGCCTGAGCGGTCATCACGTCATCCTCGCGGTCTGGACGATCGCCGACACCGGCAACGCCTTCTACGCCTGTTCGGACGTCACGTTCTGACCCCGCCCGGACAGGGTCCGCGGGGGGGCGGCCCCCCGCGGGGGGCGCCCCCCCGCCGCGCCCGCCGCGCCCGCCGGCGCGACGGTCGGCGGCCCCGGCGCGACGGCCGGAGTCCCCTGCGCGGCCCCGGGAGCCCCGGGCACCGATATGTCCGGCGCCGGCCCGAACTCCCCGGCCGGCGGTGCCGCCGTGGGTCCCGGCACCGATGACCGGGTCCCGCCCACCGAAGGACTGCTGAACCCGACCGGACCGGACGGCACCGCCTCCGCCGTCTCCAGGTTGAGCAGCCGCACGGCGCTCCGGCTGACCTGCTCGACCAGTGCTCCCGGCAGCCAGCCGCCCGCGACCAGCCGCGCGGCCCCGTCGGGGGCCAGCCGCCGGCCGACCTCGGCGGGGGTGGGCCGCGCACCGGGTTCCTTCGTCAGGCAGGCGGCCGCCACCTCCCGCAACTCGCCGTCGAGCGAACCGAGTTCCGGCTCCTCGTGGACGACCTTGTAGAGCAGGGCGGCCGAGGAGTCACCGGGAAAGGGCGGCTCCCCGGTCGCCGCGTACGCCAGCACCGCGCCCAGGGAGAAGACGTCCGCCGCGCCCGTGACCCCCTTGCCCAGGATCTGTTCGGGTGACATGTAGCCGGGCGAGCCGATCGACACACCGGACGAGGTCAGCGAGGCGGTGCCGTCCGTGGCCCGTGCGATGCCGAAGTCGATGAGCAGCGGCCCGTCCAGGGTCAGCAGGACGTTCGACGGCTTCACGTCCCGGTGCACCAGACCCAGTTCGTGGACCGCCGCCAGCGCCTCGGCGAGGCCCGCGCCCAGCACCCGTACGGAGTGCGCGGGCAGCGGCCCGCCGTCGGAGACGGCCGCCGCGAGGGACGGTCCGGCCGCGTAGGCCGTGGCGACCCAGGGCACGGCGGCCTCCGGATCGGCGTCCAGGACGGGCGCCGTCCAGGCGCCGCCCACCCGGCGCGCGGCCTCGACCTCGCGCCGGAAGCGGACGCGGAACTCCTCGTCGAGCGCGAAGTGCGGATGCACGATCTTGACGGCGACCGTGCGTCCGCCCGTGCTCCGACCCAGGTACACACGCCCCATCCCGCCGGAACCGAGCCGGCCGAGGAGCCGGTAGGGCCCGACGACGGTCGGTTCGTCGGCTCCGAGCGGCAGCATGGCGTCCCCCTCCCCCTGAGGCTGCCCAGCAGCGTAATGACTAGGGCTGGAGCAGATCCACCTTCACGTCCGCCGGGAAGCCCGTGGTCGGCCCCACCCGCCGCGCGAACTCGGCGACCGCCGCCAGCTGCGGTCCGCCGAAGCGGAAGTCGAGGGTGGTGAAGTACTGCTCCAGGACCCGTTCGTCGAAGGCCTCCCAGCGGGCCGCCTGCTCGGCGACCTTGCCGACCTCCTCCAGGGAGAGGTTGCGGGAGGCGAGGAAGGCCTCGTGCACCTGCCGGGTGATCACCGGCTCGCGCTCCAGATAGTCGCGCCGGGCCGCCCACACCGCGAAGACGAACGGCAGACCCGTCCACTCCTTCCACAGTGCGCCCAGGTCGTGCACGGCGAGCCCGTAGCGGGGCCCGTCGAGGAGGTTGGCCCGCAGCGCCGCGTCGCCGATGAGGACCGCCGCCTCCGCCTCCTGCATCATCAGGCTGAGGTCGGGCGGGCAGGTGTAGTAGTCGGGCCGTACCCCGTAACGCTCGGCGAGCAGCAGCTGGGCGAGGCGGACGGAGGTGCGGGAGGTCGAGCCGAGGGCGACCCGGGCGCCGTCCAGCCGGTCCAGGGGGACCTGCGAGACGATCACACAGGACATCACCGGGCCGTCGCAGCCGACAGCGATGTCGGGGAAGGCCACCAGGTCGTCGGCGTTGCGCAGGAACTCGACGAGGGTGACCGGCCCGATGTCGAGGTCCCCCCGCACGAGCTGCTCGCTGAGCTTCTCCGGTGTGTCCTTGGTCAGCTCGAAGTCGAGGAGGGTGCCGGTTCTCGCGAGCCCCCAGTAGAGGGGCAGGCAGTTCAGGAACTGGATGTGGCCGACGCGCGGCCGGGTGCGAGAAATGTCCACATCGCGAGACTAGACCCCATGGGGTACCGTGCTGACTCCGACCCCACCGTCAACCCGGCTCGCTGGCTCTTCAAACATCCGGGTGACGTGATCTTGCCCTCTATTGCTTTCGGCTGCCCGCGTGCTAGGCTCGCCGCAAGTTGCAGTTTGGTTTCCCTTGCAGTACAGAGCCTGCGGAGCATGTGACCGCGGGCTCTCGTCGTTTTCAGACATATGCAGTTGTGCGGCATCGTTTTCACACTTGCAGGTTCTGGAGCAGGGCAACCCTTTGTGAGCCCAAGGAGGGCTTATGGCTACCGGAACCGTTAAGTGGTTCAACGCCGAAAAGGGCTTTGGCTTCATCGCCCAGGAGGGCGGCGGCCCCGACGTCTTCGTTCACTACTCCGCGATCAACGCCTCCGGCTTCCGCTCCCTCGAGGAGAACCAGCAGGTGAGCTTTGACGTGACGCAGGGTCCGAAGGGTCCGCAGGCGGAGAACGTCACCCCCGTCTGATAGCGACGAATCTGATCGCAGTCTGAGTGCAGTACCCAAGGAGCCCCGCGCCGTCAGGCGACGGGGCTCCTGCCTTTTCCGTTCATTTGCCGTTCACATGTGCTGCATGATCAGTACGAACTTCGTTCCGGCGGTGAGCGCCTCGTAGGCGTGCGGCATGTCCCCGCGGTAGGACATGTAGTCGCCGGGCCCGAGTTCGGCCTCCTCGCCGCGTGGCCCGGCCTTCACGGTCCCCTCACAGACCACGATGTGCTCCGTCGTCCCGGGAATGTGCGGCTCGGAATCCCTTACGGTCCCCGGCTCCAGCCAGACGTAATAGATGTCCCTGCGCGCGCCCGGCGGGCTCGCGGACAGCAGCGTGGCCAGATAGCTGAACTGCTCCGAATGGACCGTCGGCCCGGCGCCGGCCCTGATCACCTGGACGGCGGGCGCGGGCGGCTCCACGAGCGCGCTGAAGGGCACGCCGAGGGCCACCGCCAGCGCCCAGATCGTCTCCATGCTGGGGTTACCGCTCGCCGCCTCCAGCTGGGACAGCGTGGACTTCGCGATCCCGGCGCGCTTGGCCAGCTCGGACAGGGACAAACCGTTGCGGGTCCGCTCGCGCTTGAGGGACCCGGCGATCCACTCCATCGGGAGCCGGGCGGGGGCCTCGGACATGTCGTTCGCTCCATCGGTACGATCGTTCGGCTTGACGGACAGGGCGTTCACTGTCCATTGTAGAAAACATGCGTTCGCTACTCCGAACACCCGAGTACGGCCCGCTGGTCCGCGACAGTTCGCTCGTCTGGCTGGCCGGCGGCGTCGTCGGCGTGTCGTTCGGTGCCGTCTCCGTCGCGGGCGGGCTACCGGTGTGGGTGCCGGTGCTGATGTCGCTGCTGGTGTACGCGGGCTCGGCCCAGTTCAGCACGGTCGGCGTGCTCCTCGCCGGAGGCGGCCCGCTGGCCGCGGCGGCCACCGGTCTGCTGCTCAACACCCGCACCGCCGCCTTCAGCCTCGCGGTCGCGGAGATCATCGGCCGGCGGCGGCTCACCCGGTTCCTGGGCGCGCACCTGGTCACCGACGAGACGGTCGCCTTCGCTCTCGCCCAGCCGGATCCGGCGCGGCGGCGCAGGGCGTTCTGGATCTCCGGGGCCGGTCTGTTCGCCGCGTGGAACGCCGGGGTGCTGGCCGGGGCGCTGGCCGGGAGCGCGCTGGGCGACACCGCCCGCTACGGCCTGGACGCCGCCTTCCCCGCCGTACTGGTGGCCCTGGTGCTGCCCGCCCTGCGCGAGGACGCGTCCGTGCGGCGTTCCGCGCTGCTCGGCGCCGCGGTGGCGCTGGCGGTGACGCCCGTCGTGCCGCCCGGAGTGCCGGTGCTGCTGGCACTGTGCGGGCTGTTCCTCCACCGCCGCGATGGGGAGGCCGCCGTATGAACGCCACGGTGGCCGTGATCCTGGTGCTGGCGGTGGGCACGTACGCCTTCCGGATGGTGGGACCGGTGCTGCACGGCCGGGTGGAGATCCCGGCCCGGGTCCAGCGGCTGGCCTCGGCGGGGGCCGTGGTGCTGCTCGTCGCGCTGCTGGCGACCGGTGCCCTGACCGAGGCCGGGGGCTTCGCCGGGTGGGCGCGGCCGGCCGGGGTGCTGGTGGGCGGCGTACTGGCGATGGGGGTCCCCCCTGGTCGAGCGAAGCCGAGAGCCTGGGGGAGGGGAGCGCCGTTCGCGGTGGTGGTGCTGGGCGCGGCGGGGACCACGGCGGTGCTGCGGGCGGCCGGGGTGGCCTGAAGGCGGCCGGGCTGTCAGTGGCCTTCGCTACGGTCCCCGTCCATGACCGACACCGACTTCCTCACCGCCACCCGCACCTTCTACGACGCGATCGCCGACGACTACGCCGAACGGTTCCGCGATGATCTCGCCGCCAGGCCGCTGGAGCGGGCCGTGCTCGGCGCGTACGCCGAACTGGTCGGCACCGCCGGCACGGTGGCCGATCTCGGGTGCGGCCCCGGCCGGGCCACCGCGCACCTCGCCGCCCTGGGGCTGTCGGTCTTCGGGCTCGACCTGTCGGAGTCGATGCTCGCGATCGCCCGCCGCGAGAACCCGGGCCTGCGCTTCGAGCGGGGCTCGATGCTGGACCTGGACCTTCCGGACGGCGAGCTGGCCGGAGTCGTGAGCTGGTACTCCTCCATCCACACACCTGTGGACCGGCTGCCCGCCCTCTTCGCCGAGTTCCACCGTGTGCTCGCCCCGGGCGGCCACCTCCTGCTCGGCTTCCAGGTCGGCGACGCGCCGCGCCGCCTCGACAAGCCTTGGGGGCACCCCGTGGCGCTGGACTTCCAGCGGCGCCGCCCCGAGCCGATGGCGGACCTGCTGGCCGGGGCCGGTTTCGCGCTGCTGTCCCGCACGGTGCGCGAGGCGGACACCGGCCTCGGCGAGTCGACCCCGCAGGCCTTCCTGATCGCCCGCCGGCTCGGACAGGTGAGCTAGGCGCCGGCCGACCCGGCCAGGCAGTCCCGCCGGGCGGGTTCGCTCAGCAGGGGGCGGAACCGGGTGAACAGGCCGAAGAGGGCGGGGCCGTGCCTCTCGCGGAAGGCGGGGTCCCGGTGGACGAGGTCGAGTTCGTTGGCCGCGGTGAGCTCGGTGAAGTCGCGGAGCAGACGGGGCGCGGGAAGCAGGGCGCCGCCGGTGAAGCGGTCGTGGAAGCGGGAGTTGTGGTCCGTGAGGGTCGGATAGGTGGCCCTGCGGTCGCAGCTCGCGTAGAAGTACACGATCGCCTCGGCCTCGGTGCCGATCACGGTCCTGAGCTCGGGACGGCGGTCGAGCGGAAGGAGCGCGGACGGGAAGCCGTCGGTGCCGTACGCGGCATGGCACAGGCCTGCGAGCCTGAGGGCGGGGCGGGCGCCCCAGCCGGCCAGCCGGTCGTGTACGCGGTCGAGGTGCGCGAGGAGGGTGCCACCGGGGTGCGGAACGGCGCCGGCGCCCGACTGTCCCAGGAATTCCCTCGCTCGAACCGTCGCCCGGTCGTCCATGTGCCGTGTCCCTTCGGCAGGTGTGGTCGGCACCCGCTCCTCTTCCCGGGGGAGGAGCGGGTTGCCGCCTGGGCCCGGAGAAGAGCTTCGTACTCACCCCGCGGTCCAGTCAATCCTTGGGATTTGTCATCAACTCCAAGTGATAGCTTGGGTGTTGTGACCCTGGACGATCTCCGTGTGTTCGTGGCCGTCTGCCGGGCCGGGAGCCTGAGCGCGGTGGCCCGCGATCTCGGGTGCACGCAGTCGGCCGTGAGCCAGCACGTCAAGCGCCTGGAGCGGGAGACGGGAGTGGCCCTGCTGGAGCGGCAGCCCCGCGGGGTCGTGCCCACACAGGCGGGACGGATACTCGAGGCCGCGGCCGCCGAGGGCATCTCCGGACTCGACCTCGCCGTACGGCAGTTGCGGGACCTGGTCGACGGGCACAGCGGGTACGTGCGCGTGGCGACGGGGGCGACGACCGTACGGCACTTCATGTCGGACGCGGTCGTCACCTTCCGGCGGCGCCATCCCCGGGTGAACCTGGAGTTCCGCACCGTGAGTTCCGGGCGCGGCAGCTTCGACGCGCTGGCCGACGGCACCCTCGACCTCGCCTGGATCACGCTCGGTCCGCCGGTGCGCGGGATCGAGCAGCGGGCGGTGGTGGAACTGCCCTGGGTACTGGCGGTGCGGGCGGACGATCCGCTGGCGGGACGGTCGTCCCTGGCCGCCGGCGAGCTGACGGACGTGCGTCTGATCCGGCTTCCGCCGAACTCCGCGTCCGCCGCCCATCTGGAGACCGCGTGCGCGGAGTCGGGGGCGCGCTTCACGTACGACACCAGCGTCGCCGACTGGGACACGGCCCTGCTGCTCGCGGAACTCGGTGTGGGCCGCGCGGTCGTGCCCGCCGTACCGGGGTTCGCCGTGCCCGGAGGCGGGAGGCTCCGGCTGGTCCCGCTGCCCGGGCTGCGCCCGCTGCCGGTCGGCTGGGCGGTCCGCCGCTGGGACGCGCTCGGCCCGCCGGCGCGGGCGTTCGCGGACACCGTCGTCGAGAGCACCCGCGCCCGGGCGGTCTGAGGGGTCCGGTGCCGTCCGGCCCGGACCCCCACCGCCCCTCAGCTCACCAGGCCACCGGCAGCTCGAGGGGGAACCGCCGGATCGTTTCGGTGTCCCAGCGCACCTCCTCCGGCGCCACCGCCAGCCGCAGCCCGGGGAACCGCTCCAGGAGCCGCTCGATCGCCACTTCGAGCTCCGCCATGGCCAGCGGGACGGCGATGCACCGGTGGCCGCCCCAGCCGAAGGTCATGTGCGGGGCGCTGCGCCCCGGCAGGTCGGGATCGATGACATGGGGCTCGGGGTAGCGTGCCGGGTCGCGGTTGGCCGCCAGGTACGACACGTGGACGAAGTCGCCCGCCCGGATCTTCGCCCCGTCCATCTCGACGTCCTCCAGCGCCACCCGGGGGATGCCGACCCCCTTGCGGAACGGGATGTACCGGAGCATCTCGTGGATGGCGTTCGTCAGGTCGTCCGCGCGCCGGCGCAGGTAGCCCGCCAGCTCGGGCCGGGTCAGCATCAGATACACGATGTTGCTGATCTGGCAGGTCGCCGTGTCCTGCCCGCTGAGCACCAGGGTCAGGGCCATGACGGCCAGTTCCCTGTCGTCGAGCTGGTCCTCGCCCTCCCGCGCGGCGGCCATCGAGCTGATGATGTCGTTGCCGGGGGTGCGGCGGCGCTGTTCGACCATGGCGCCGAAGTAGTCCGTGAGGTCGGTCTTGACCTTGGCCGCCGTCTCCCTGTTGTTCTCGTCGGTGACCAGGAGCCGGTGGACCTGTTCGCGCATCCTGGGCCACTCGTCCCGGGGGATCCCGAGCAGGTGGAGGATCGTGTGCTGGGGGAACGGGTTCGACAGGTGCTGCACCAGGTCCGCCGGCGATCCCTGCGCGGCCATCTCCTCCAGCAGGGAGTCCGCGAGCAGGACGATCCGCTCCCGCATCCCGTCGACCCGCTGCTGGGTGAACGCCTGCGACGCCAGACGCCGTACCCGGCTGCTGTGCGGCGGGTCCATGACGTTGATGGACTCGCGGGAGACGATCGGCTCCGCCGTCATCCGCGGATAGTCGCGGCCCATGATGTTCGCCCGGCTGAAGCGCTGGTCGGAGGTGACCTGCTGGACCGAGCGGAAGCCGGTGACCAGCCAGGCGTCGGACTCGCCGTAGGGGAGCCGGATACGGGAGAGGGAGTCGCGTTCCATGATGGCCGCGAGCTCGGGATCGAAGTCGAGTGCCTCGCTGTAGTCGAACGGGCAGGTGACCGGCTCGTCGCTCATGCTCATGCTCATCAGGCACCTGCCCCTGGCATCGGCACGACATTGGTGGCGTCCACGACGGGGCGCAGGCCCCTCGTCAGTGCCAGGGCGTCGCCGACGGCCCAGTAGTGGACGAAGAACAGACGGGGTTCGTCGGTGAGGTTGTGGTGGTGGACCTCGACGAGTTCGGCTCCGGCGCGCCGGAGCCCGGCGAGGACGTCCTGGACCTCGCCGGCGATCATGACGAAGTCGCCGTTGATCGCGGCCCGGCCGCGGCCGAGGGGCTGGTAGTTGATCGAGGTGGTCGATCCCAGGCCGGGGGGCAGGACGAGGTGGCCGTCGGTGATCGTCTCCCTGCGGATGAAGGTGCTCTTGTAGACGCCGCTGTCGACACCGCCCTTGACCCCGATCGTGGCGTCGATGGCCGCGGTGTCCAGGTCCACGGGCACGGTGGAGGAGGAGGTCGTGGCGGTCGTGGGGAACGGGGTGGCGGTGCGGTCCAGGGCGGCGCGCAGGCCGCGGGCGACCGTCACCGGGTCGGTGCCGTGGGCGTGGACGTGGCACCACCAGATGTCGGGCCTCTGGGCGAGCAGATGCTTGTGGATCGCGGTCTGCAGGATCCCGTGTTCGTGCAGGGCGTCGCTGAACGGCTGGAGTTCGCACTCGGTGACGACCACGTCGCCCATGAGGAGCGTGCTGCCGTCCGCGTACCGGACGAAGGACACATGGGTGCCCAGGGCCAGCGCGGGGTTGACCCTGATGCCGCGGGTGTGCACGTCGAGGTCCTGGCGCGGCAGGCCCGTGTGGTACATGTACCGCTTCATGTCGCCGGGCGCGCCGAGGGCCGCGCCCACGTCCGACCAGTCGGCCAGTGCGGTCAACACCGGCTGGACCGGGACGGGAAGCGGTTCGGACGCCGCCGCGGCCGTTGCGGCGCGGGCGGGGGGAATCGGCCCGGCCGCCGCGTTCGCCACGGTCAGCACGGGAGCCAGCGCGGCGGTGGCCAGCATGCGGCGTCTGGACGTGGTAGGGCTGGGTGGGATGTGCTGCTGTCGGTCGTCAGCCATGTCAATATGCCTCCTGGCGCGATGGAAGCACGGGAGGCCTCCCGGACCCGTGATCTGCACCGGCAGATGGGGCCAGATGGGCTAAGCGGTCTGGGGCGGTCGGATGAACCCGGTGCTCGGCGCCGCACACCCCCTACGCGTACAGCCCCTCCACCTGTGCCACGAAGTCGCGCATGACCGCTTCCCGGCGCAGCTTCATCGAAGGGGTCAGATGTCCGGCCGCCTCGGTGAAGTCGACCGGCAGCACCGTGAACTTCCTGATCGACTCCGGGCGGGACACCAGCCGGTTCGCCTCGTCCACCGCCCGCTGCAGTATCGCCCGCAACTCGGCGTCGTCCACGAGGAGTTCCGGCGGGACGGGGTGCTTGCCGTTCATCTGGCGCCAGTGGGTGATGCCGTCGGGGTCGAGGGTGAACAGGGCCGTGACGTAGGGGCGGGCGTCGCCGACGAGCATGCACTGCGAGATCAGGGGGTGGGAGCGCAGCCAGTTCTCCAGCGGGGCGGGGGCCACCGACTTGCCGCCCGCCGTGATGAGCAGCTCCTTCTTGCGGCCGGTGATCGTCAGATAGCCCTCGTCGTCCAGCTCGCCGATGTCGCCGGTCGGCAGCCAGCCGTCGCGCGTCGCGGGGACCACGCCGCCCGCCTGCGGGTCCCAGTAGCCGCGCAGCACATGGTCGCCCGCGATGAGGATCTCGCCGTCGGCCGCGATGCGGACCCTGGTCCCGGGCAGCGGCCAGCCCACCGTGCCGAGCCGGGGCTTCAGGGGCGGGGTCACCGTGGAGGCGCCCGTCGTCTCCGTCAGGCCATAGCCCTCGAAGATCTCGATGCCGGCGCCGGCGTAGAACGCGGCCAGTCGGCGGCCCAGCGGGCTGCCGCCGCAGATGGCGTACTTGACGCGGCCGCCCATCGCCGCGCGGATGCGGCGGTAGACCAGGGGGTCGTAGAAGGTGCGGGCGGCCTTCAGTGAGCGGCTGGGACCGTTGCCCGTACCCGTCTGCTGGGCCTCCAGCGCCTCGCCGTAGCGCCGCGCCACCGATGCCGCCCGGTCGAAGGAGGACGCGCGGCCGCCGGCCTCTGCCTTGGCACGTGCGGTGTTGAAGACCTTCTCCAGCATGTAGGGGATGGTCAGCAGGCAGGTCGGCCGGAAGGCCGCCAGATCCGGGAGCAGGTCCTCGGCCTTGAGACTGGGGGCGTGGCCGAGCCGCACCCCGGCCCGGACGCAGGCGATCGCGACCATCCGGCCGAAGACGTGGGACATGGGCAGGAAGAGGAGGACCGACACCTCCTCGCCGGACTTCGCCTTGAAGATGGGGTAGAGGAGTTCGATCGCGTTGTCGACCTCGGCGAAGAAGTTGCCGTGCGAGAGCGCGCAGCCCTTCGGGCGGCCGGTGGTGCCCGAGGTGTAGATGAGGGTGGCGAGCGTGTCCGGGCCCAGCATGCCCCGGCGTACGCCGACCTCGGAGTCCGGTACCAGCGCGCCGAGTTCGGCCAGGCGGTCCACGTGCCCCTTCTCGATCACCCACATGTGCCGCAGGTCCGGGAGGCGTTCGAGTTCGGGGCCGATGGCGGCCGCCTGGGCGGACGTCTGCGTGGCCAGGGCCACGGCGCCCGAGTCCTGGAGGATCCAGCGGGTCTGGAAGACCGACGAGGTCGGGTAGACGGGGACCGTGACGAGTCCTGCCGCCCATGCGGCGAAGTCGAGGAGGGTCCATTCGTACGTGGTGTCGGCCATGACGGCGATGCGGTCGCCGGGCACCAGCCCCTCGGCTGTGAGGCCCTTGGCCACGGCCATGACCTGCTCGGCGAACCGGGCCGCCGTCACGTCCTCCCAGCCGCCGTTCGGCGTCCTGCGGCTGAGGACCACCGCGCCGGGCTCCGCGTGCGCGTTGTCGAACGGCAGGTCGGCCAGCGATCCATGGGTCACCGGCGGGGCGAACGGCGGTACGGAGGCCTCGCGTACGGCTCCGTCGAGGCGGCGCGTCTCGGGCTCCACGAGGACCGGCACGCCGTCGTAGTCGGTCGCCGAGACCGTCGCGCCGGAGGAGACGGGGGCGTACGGGTGGGGGGTGGACACGGGCGGCTCCTCGGGCGTGCAGCGGCCACTGCTTGCCGCATGTCGTACGTGCCTCGCGCACCGAGGCGTTCAGCGGCCGGTACCAATAAGGGGTTACCGCCGGTTCAGGCAGGTGATCGTACGGCGCCTCTGTGGCGGGCTTGTGCGGTTTCGGGGATGGTCCGGGGACGGGGCTGTGCAATCTCGCGGATTACGTGAGGAACGTTCGGGTCTGCGTCGCGAATGTCTGCTCAACGGCACCCGCCGCACCCCCACTCCCCCGCTGTGACATAGGCTTACCTCGAGTAACATTACTTCAGAGTAAGCAATTTCGACCCAGTCGTGCGGGAGTTGGAGACATGGCTGACCGCTACCCCGGCTTCCCCGGCACCGCGCCCGGCCGATTCCTGACCCACCGGCTCGGACTTCCGCGACCCGCCGGAATCAGGCGCTGGTCGCCCCGGCCCCCCTCGCACACCGGCCCCTTGCCCCACCTCACCGCCGGCACGGTCGCGCCCGGCTTCCTCGAGGCGAGGACGACCGCCGACGTCCCCTTCCTCATCCGGGAGGCGGGGCGCCGTATGAACTCGCCCGCCCAGGGCGGGCGGCCCGCCGATGTCGCCGAGACCACCGCCTGGCTCGCCCATCCCGCCTCCGGCGGGGTCGACGGGCCGGCCGTGCGGGTCTGCGGCCAGAGCCTGCTGGGGGCCTGATGTCCGCCGTCCTGCTCACCGCTTCCCCCGCCCTCGCGCCGCTGCTCGCCCGCGGTGCGCTGCACTCGCCGTTCAAACGGCCCCGGCCGGACGCCGGCTTCCCGCGCGCCCGGCTGGTGCTGCCCGGCGTCCGCGTCGACCTGTCCCGGCTCGCCGCCTACGAGCGCGCATGCGGCTTCGCCACCGGCGACGACGCGCTGCCGGTCACCTATCCGCACGTCCTCGGCTTCCCGCTGGCCATGCGCCTGATGAGCGGCCGGGACTTTCCGCTGCCGCTGCTCGGCCTGGTCCACACCTCCGTCGAGATCACCCGGCGCTCGCCGCTCCCGGCCACCGGGGAGTACGAACTCGCCGTGCGGGTCGCCGGTCTTCAGCCGCATCGCCGCGGCACGGAGGCGGCCGTCGTCACCGAGGTGCGGTGCGGCGGGAATGCCGTGTGGGAGTCACGGAGCACCTATCTCGCCCGGCACCGGACCGGCTCCGAGGCGCCCGAGACGGCGGCCCCGGAGCGGCGCGACCCCTTGCCCGCCGTCGCCGAGTGGCGGATCGCGGCGGACGTCGGGCGGCGGTACGGAGCCGCGTCCGGGGACCGCAACCCGATCCATCTGCACCCGCTCACCGCCCGCCTCTTCGGCTTCCCCCGGGCCATCGCGCACGGCATGTGGACCGTGGCCCGCTGCCTCGCCGCGCACGGCACGCCCGGGGCGGCGCTGGTGCGGGCGGAGTTCCGCACTCCGGTGCTGCTGCCGGGGACGGTGCGCTACGCGGCGGACGACACGGGCCGCTTCGAACTGCGCGGCGGCGGGCGCGTCCACGTGTCCGGCGAGGTGCGTCCGCTCGCCGGGTGAACGCGGGCGGACCGGTGACCCGTCGCCGGGCCGCCCGGGGCCCGGCTAGTCGGCGGTGGCGGGCGGGAACCAGGAGCGGCCCTCCATCAGGTTGCCCAGGCCCGCCCACGCGAAGTTCATCAGGGTCGCCGCGGCGTGGCGGGCCGTGACTCCGGGGGTGGCGTTGGCCCAGGCGGCGAGGGACTCGGCGGCGCCGACGAGGGCTTCGGCCAGCCCGGCGACCTCGCGCTCGGACAGGTCGGGATCCTGGGGGTGCCTCCTTGTCCGAGCGCAGCCGAGAGCCTGGGGGCGGGCCGCGCGCGCGGCGACCACGGTCAGCTGGGTCACGAAGGCGACGAGTTCCTCGCGCATCGCGGCGACCTCGGCGGCGAAGGATTCGCCGTGGGTGCGGGCCTGGAGGTGCAGCACGGACCAGGCGTCGGGGTGTTCGGCGGTGTGCGCGAAGAACGCCTGCAGCCCGTCCCAGAGTTGGCGGTCCGCGGGCAGCCCCGGCCGGACACCGTCCCGTACCGCCTGCGTCAGCGCCTTGGCCTCACGCCGGATGCACGCCCTGAACAGGTCTTCCTTCGAATTGAGGTACAGATACACCAACGGCTTGGACACGCCCGCCAGTTCGGCGATCTCGTCCATCGACGCGGCCATGTACCCCCGCTGGCCGAAGGTCCGTACGGCGGCGTCGAGCATCTGCTGCTCGCGCACCGCCCGCGGCATCCGCTTGGTCTTCACGGCACCCATGGGGCAAGACTAGTTGGGCCCCGGTCCACCCCACGCGGGGAAGGTCCCTAGGAAGGCCGGCCCTGCGCCCGCGACGCGTCGTCCACCACGTCCTCCTGGCTGCGGTTGGCCTCCAGGTTGGCCTTCACGCGGTCGACCCGCTCGACGATCTGGACGGACGCCCGGTCCCGCTCCTTGCGCAGCACCACCCAGCTGATCGGCGCCGAGAGCACCAGTGCCAGCAGAAGGATCCACAGGAAGTTGGAGTCGCCGAAGCCGCGCGGGAAGACGCCGGAGTAGACAGCGCCCCAGACGACCACGAAGCAGCCCGCGAAGATTCCGAGGCGCATCAGCGTGTAGCGGAGCATCTCAATCCACTCTTCCGTTTCGAACGGTCCTTACGCCACAAACGGGCACCGTCCAGTGAAGCACGTTCCGGACCCGATCTTGCAGGGGGGTCAGGCCAGCGGGAACAGCATGAAGATGTCGTCGCGGTCGTCGCCGGGAGCGACACGTATCGCGCCCGGCACCCGCCCGACCTCCTTGTAACCACAGGAGCCGTAGAACCGCTCCAGGCCGAGGCCGCCCCGGCAGGTGAGCCGTACGGCCTCGATTCCGTCGAAGCCCCGGGCCGCGTCGGCGGCGGCCGCCAGCAGGTCGCGGCCGTACCCCTTGCCCTGGTGCCTCGGGTGCACCATCACCGTGTACAGCCAGACCCAGTGCCGCATCAGCCGGTGCGTGTTGAAGGAGAAGAACGCGGTCGCGGCCACCTCTCCCGCCTCGTCGTGCCCGACGAGCAGCCGGGTGCGCCCCTCGGCCATCGCCGCGAGGTGTTTCACCAGCTCCGGACGTATCTCCTCCGGAGCGACCGGCGTCACGAAGCCCACCGCCCCGCCGGCGTTGGACACATCGGCCCAGAGGCCGAGGACGCCGTCACGAAGGGCGGGGGTGACGGAGGGGTCCAGAGTGAAAGTAAGGGGCATGGGCGAATGCTACCCATTACCCCAACGCCTGGGCAGCCACTTTCAGATCCGCCACCAGCCCCTCGTACGCCCCCTCCCGGTCCTGCGCCCGGAGCACCGCGGACGGGTGCACGGTCGGCACCAGCCTCTCCGTCCGCCCGTGGATCTCCCGCTCCAGCACCGTCCCACGCACCTCGGTCACCCGGAACGACGAGCCGAGCAGCGCCTTCCCGGCGGTGGCGCCCAGCACCACGACCAGCTCGGGCTCGACCACGGCCAGCTCGGCGGCGAGCCAGGGCCCGCAGGCAGTCGCCTCACGCAGGGTCGGCGCCTTGTGGATACGGCGCTTGCGGGGCTCGTCCCGCGAGAACTTGAAGTGCTTGACCGCGTTGGTGACGTACGCCTCGCCCGGGTCGACCCCCGCCTCCGCCAGCGCCCGGCGGAGCAGCTTTCCGGCGGGCCCGACAAAGGGCCTGCCCTGCCGGTCCTCCTGGTCCCCCGGCTGCTCCCCGACCAGCATGATCCGCGCGTCCGCCGCACCCTCGCCGAACACGGTCCGGGTGGCGTCCCGGTGCAGGGGACAGCCACGGCAGCCGGCGGCCGCCCTGCGCAGCGCCGCGAGACCCCCCCGGTCGGGGACGAAGGGCTCCGCGGTGTAGGCGTCCTCGGGCGCCCTGGTGACGGTCATGCCGGACGGGTACCCGCCCGGCCACCGGCGTCACGTCACCCGGCCACCGGCGTCACGTCACCCGGCCACCGGCGTCACGTCAGACGCGCATCGGCTGCGGAGACTCGCGGCGCAGCGGGTCCGGGCCGTCGTACTCGCGGATGATCTCGTAGCGGGTGTTGCGCTCCACCGGGCGGAAGCCGGCGTCGCGGATCAGGTCCAGCAGATCCTCGCGGGTCAGCTTGTTCGGCGTGCCGTAGTTGTCCGCGTCGTGCGTGATCTTGTACTCGACGACCGAGCCGTCCATGTCGTCCGCGCCGTGCTGCAGGGCGAGCTGGGCGGTCTGCACGCCGTGCATCACCCAGAAGACCTTGACGTGCGGGACGTTGTCGAAGAGGAGACGGGAGACCGCGAAGGTCTTCAGTGCCTCGGCGCCCGTCGCCATCTGCGTGCGCGCCTGGAGGCGGTTGCGGATCTTGCCGTCCTTCATGTCGACGAAGTCGTGCTGGTAGCGCAGCGGGATGAAGACCTGGAAGCCGCCCGTCTCGTCCTGGAGTTCACGCAGGCGCAGGACGTGGTCGACGCGGTGCCGCGGCTCCTCGATGTGGCCGTAGAGCATGGTGCACGGGGTCTTCAGGCCCTTCTCGTGCGCCAGGCGGTGGATCCGGGACCAGTCCTCCCAGTGGGTCCGGTGGTCCACGATGTGCCGGCGGACCTCCCAGTCGAAGATCTCCGCGCCACCGCCGGTGAGGGACTCCAGGCCGGCGTCGATCAGCTCGTCGAGGATCTCGGAGGCGCTCAGCCCGGAGATGGTCTCGAAGTGGTGGATCTCCGTCGCGGTGAACGCCTTCAGCGAGACGTTCGGGAGCGCCGCCTTCAGCTCGCGCAGGGAGCGCGGGTAGTAGCGCCACGGCAGGTTCGGGTGCAGGCCGTTGACGATGTGCAGCTCGGTGAGGTTCTCCGACTCCATCGCCTTGGCGAGCTTGACGGCCTCCTCGATGCGCATCGTGTACGCGTCCTTCTCGCCCGGCTTGCGCTGGAACGAGCAGTAGGCGCAGGAGGCCGTGCACACGTTGGTCATGTTGAGGTGGCGGTTGACGTTGAAGTGGACGACGTCGCCGTTCTTCCGCGTCCGCACCTCGTGCGCGAGACCGCCCAGCCAGGCCAGGTCGTCCGACTCGTACAGCGCGATGCCGTCCTCGCGGGTCAGCCGCTCACCGGAGCGGACCTTCTCCTCCAGCTCGCGCTTGAGCCCGACGTCCATGCCAAACACCTTTCTACGACAGCTCGCCCAACCGTACTCCCCCACCCTTCGGGCGGGCGGTGCCCCCACCTGGCGCTCCGCGCCTACACCTCGTCCGGCAGATCGCCGACACGGTTCTCCCACTTCGTGGACAGCACGATCGTGGTACGGGTCCGGGAGACTCCCTTGGTCCCGCTCAGCCGCCGGATGGTCTTCTCCAGCCCGTCCACGTCCGTCGAGCGCACCTTGAGCATGAAGGAGTCGTCGCCCGCGATGAACCAGCAGTCCTCGATCTCCGGCAGGTCCTTCAGCCTGCGGGCCACGTCCTCGTGGTCGGCGGCGTCGGAGAGCGAGATGCCGATCAGGGCGATGACGCCGAGGCCGAGGGAGGCGGCGTTCACGGTGGCGCGGTAGCCGGTGATGACACCGGCCGCCTCCAGCCGGTTGATGCGGTCGGTGACGCTGGGTCCCGACAGACCGACGAGGCGCCCAAGCTCCGCGTAGGAGGCCCGGCCGTTCTCCCTCAGGGCCTGGATGAGCTGCCTGTCCACCGCGTCCATGCGATCGAAGCCTTCCGCTGAAAAAGTTCCCGAAGTGATGAGAGGTACTGCGACTTGCTCAGATGATGATCATTCCGCACGGGTTCCGCCGCCGAGTTCACCCTCCCAGCGGCGGTAGAGGCCGTGCTCGACGCCGGCCGCGTCGAGGACCCGTCCGGCGACGAAGTCCACCAGGTCCTGGATGTGGGTCGCGCCCGCGTAGAAGGCCGGGGAGGCCGGCACCACGGTCGCGCCCGCGTCGTCCAGGGCGACCAGGTGCCGCAGGGTCTGACCGTTCAGCGGGGTCTCCCGAACGGTCACGACCAGCTTGCGGCGCTCCTTCAGGGTGACGCTCGCCGCCCGCTGCAGCAGGTCCTTCGACAGTCCGAGCGCGACACCGGCCACACAGGCGGTGGAGGCGGGCACGATGAGCATCCCCCTGGCGGGGTACGACCCCGAGGACGGCCCGGCGGCGAGGTCCCCCGCGCTCCAGTACCGCACCCTCTCGACGTCCACGTCGAAGGTCCCGGGCTTCCCGTCCGCTCCCCGGGCCAGCCATTCCCGCAGGTCCGCCTGCCAGTGGGCGTCCCGGAAGGAGATCCCGGTCTCGTCGAGCAGGGTGAGCCGGGAGGCACGGGACACGACCAGGTCGACGCTCTCCCCGGCATCGATCAGCGCCCGCAGCACGGCAGCGGCGTACGGCGTCCCCGATGCTCCGGACACCCCCACGATCCAAGGCACGCGCTGCGTTTCTCCTGCGTTCACACCTTGAGCGTACCGGCGTGCTGCCCGCTCCTCAGGCCGGGTGGGCCGCCGTGGGATCGACGGGGAGACGCGAGGTGGGCACAGTGAGCTTGCCGAGAGGGGAGACCACGGTCATTTCGGGGCCGTAGGGGATGGTGTCGCGGCCCAGATAGCCGTCGGGTCCGGGGTTCCACATGGTCACGACGTGACCCTTGAGCGGGTCGAGGACGAGGTAGTTGGCAATGCCCCGGGAGGCGTACCACCGGGGTTTCACCTAGTAGTCCCGTCGGATGCTCTCCGGGGACACCACCTCCGCGACGAACTCGATGAGATCCGGCGAGTAGGCGCTGCGGTTCCCGGCCTCCGCCTCGGCCGGGATGACCGCGATGTCCGGGCAGAACTCGTAGGCGTCGTCAAAGGGAAACGCCACGTCGCTCACCACAGCCCAGCCGGCCGGGAGCTGTTCCTCGACGATCGCCCACAAGCGCTGGATCGTCCTCCCGTGGAACGGCCTGACCGGGTTCATCACGATGCTGCCCTCGACGATCTCCGTCACATAGCCGGGGAACATGTCCTCAAGCTTGCTGAGCTGCGAGTGCAGGCGATCGATGCCCGAGACGGTCACGCTGGCCTCCCTGGAGTCCTGCACTCGATGGTAGGCCGCACCGTACTCAGACGGTCAGACCCCGAACCAGGAGATCCAGCAGCGCGCACACGAACAGGGCAATGCCGATGAAGCCGTTGACGCTGAAGAACGCCCTGTTCAGCCGGGACAGGTCGTGCGGGCGCACGATCGTGTGCTCGTAGACGAACGCGCCCGCGACGATCAGCAGGCCCAGCCAGAAGAACGCGCCGGCGCCGGTGAGTACGGCGTACCAGACGAACAGGGCCGTCGTGATCAGGTGGCACGCCCGCGCGCCCCGGATGGCGGCCGGGATGCCGAAGCGGGCCGGGACCGACATGACGCCGATCTCGCGGTCGGTCTCGACGTCCTGGCAGGCGTAGATCAGGTCGAAGCCACCGATCCAGATGCCGACTGCGAGGCCGAGGACCACCGCGTCCCAGGACCATTCCCCGGTGATCGCCAGCCAGCCGCCCACCGGCCCCATGGCCTGGGCCAGACCCAGGATGGCCTGCGGGAAGTTCGTGAACCTCTTGCCGTAGGGGTAGACCACCATCGGGATCACCGCGACGGGGGCCAGGGCCAGGCAGAGCGGGTTCAGCAGGGCCGCCGAGCCGAGGAAGACCACCACGGCGATCAGCGCGCCCGTCCAGGCGTGCTTCACCGACATCGCGCCGGTCACCAGCTCGCGGTGGGCGGTCCTCGGGTTCCGGGCGTCGATCTCGCGGTCGATGATCCGGTTGACCGCCATCGCGAAGGTCCGCAGGCCCACCATGCAGACCGTGACCAGGAGCAGACGGCCCCAGTGGACGTTGCGGTCCATCTGGAACATCGCGGTCAGGGCGGCGATGTAGGCGAAGGGCAGGGCGAAGACCGAGTGCTCGATCATCACCAGCCGGAGGAAGGCCTTGGTGCGTCCCGGCTGCGGGATCGCGGCGGAGGCGCTGCTCACAGGCCGTACTCCTTCCAGCGGCGGTCCACCAGGGCCGCCGTATCCGGGTCCGAGAGGACCATGTCCGGCCATCCGCCGTCCCTGGTGTAGCCCTCCTCGGGCCACTTCTTCGTCGCGTCGATCCCCGCCTTGCCACCCCAGAACTGCTGGTAGGAGGCGTGGTCGAGGTGGTCGACGGGGCCCTCGACCACCGTGAGGTCGCGGGCGTAGTCCGTGTTGCCGAGGGCCCGCCAGGCGACCTCGTGCAGGTCGTGGACGTCGCAGTCGGCGTCGACGACCACGATCAGCTTGGTCAGGGACATCATGTGGGCGCCCCAGACCGCGTGCATCACCTTCTGGGCGTGTTTGGGGTACTTCTTGTCGATCGAGACGATCGCGCAGTTGTGGAAGCCCCCGGCCTCGGGCAGGTGGTAGTCCACGATGTCCGGGACGATGATCTTCAGGAGGGGAAGGAAGAAGCGCTCGGTCGCGCGGCCCAGGGGGCCCTGCTCGGTCGGGGGGCGGCCCCCCCACTAACACAGGATGCTCGGGCCGCTCCCCCACGTGAAGCCCGAGGTAGAAAGGGGC
>NZ_JBHYKH010000035.1:0-9502 GCF_042741275.1 Streptomyces sp. NPDC058964 | reverse complement strand
GCCGGGTAAGTTAGATTTGGTGGGGGTGACTGCGCGCGCGGGCGGGGGCGGCCCCGGGGGGCCGCGCGGGGGGGGGGGGCCCCCCCACGACGATCGACTGGAGCAGCGGCCGCTTCCGCATCGTCACGCAGTCGATCCTCAGGGCCGGGAAGGGCTCCTGCGGCGTGTAGAAGCCCGTGTGGTCGCCGAAGGGACCCTCCGGGAGCATCTCGCCGGGCTCCAGCCAGCCCTCCAGGACCACCTCGGCGTTCGCCGGGACCTGGAGCGGGACCGTCTTGCAGTCGACCATCTCGATGCGCTTGCCCGCGATGAAACCGGCGAACAGGTACTCGTCGATGTCACCGGGGAGCGGCGCGGTCGAGGCGTATGTCACGGCCGGGGGACAGCCGAAGGCGATCGCCACCGGCAGACGCTCCCCGCGCCGGGCCGCGACCTGGTAGTGGTTGCGGCTGTCCTTGTGGATCTGCCAGTGCATGCCGATGGTGCGCCGGTCGTGGCGCTGGAGGCGGTAGAGCCCGAGGTTGCGGATCCCGCTCTCCGGGTCCTTGGTGTGCGTGAGCCCCAGGTTGAAGAAGGAGCCGCCGTCCTGCGGCCAGGTGAACAGGGCGGGGAGCGTGCCGAGGTCGACGTCGTCGCCCTGCAGGACTACCTCCTGCACCGGGGCGTCCTTGACCTTCTTCGGCGGTACGTGCGTCATCGCGCCGAGCTTCCCGAACGCCTCGCGCACGCCCACGAAGCCGTGCGGCAGCTCGGGCCGCAGCAGCCCCCCGATCCTGTCGCTGATCTCGGCGTAGGACTTCAGGCCGAGCGCCTTCAGCAGGCGCCGGTCGGTGCCGAAGACGTTCATCGCGAGGGGCATGGCGGAGCCCTTCACGTTCTCGAAGAGCAGCGCCGGACCGCCGGACTTCTGCACCCGGTCGACGATCTCCCCGACCTCCAGATACGGGTCGACCTCGGCCTTGATGCGCTTGAGGTCTCCCTCGCGCTCCAGTGCCCTGAGCAGGGAGCGAAGATCGTCGTAAGCCATGTGTCCCAGTATCGGCCACGGGCTAACCTGGCCCCGTCACCGGGGCCGTCTCACTCTGCCGAGGGATCTCACGCCAATGCTCAGGTATCTCCCCTTCCTGCTGGTCCTGGCTCTGTGGATCTACGCGTTCGTGGACTGCCTCAACACGCCCGAGGACGAGGTGCGGGGCATGCCGAAGGTGGCGTGGGTGATCGTCATCCTGCTGTTCGGCGAGGTGCTGGTCGGCCCGGTCGCCTGGCTGATCGCGGGCAAGGTGCGGACCCCGGGCCCCGCCCGCTGGGTCGCCCCCGACGACAATCCCGAGTTCCTGAAGTCCCTCAGGAAGGACGAGCCCGAGCCCGGGGCCGAGTGATGGAACTGCGGCTGCTCGTCACCTTCGAGAAGGTCGCCACGGTCCTGAGCTTCACCCGGGCCGCGGCCGAACTGCAGTACGCCCAGTCCAGCGTGACCGGCCAGATCCGTGCTCTGGAGAACTCCCTGGGCACGGAGTTGTTCGACCGCCTGGGCAGCCGCATCCGGCTGACGGAGGCCGGAGAGCGGCTGCTGCCCTACGCCCGGCGGATGATCGAACTGGCCGAGGAGGCGCGGGCGGCCGTCGCCGAGGCGGAGGAACCCGCCGGGTCCCTCGCCGTCGGCACGATGGAGTCGCTGACCTCGTACCGTCTGCCGCCGCTGCTCGAGCTCTTCCACCACCGCTACCCGAAGGTGCGCCTGTCGTTGCGGACCACCATCGGTGACGAGACCCGGCAGGCGCTGCGGCAGGGGACGTACGACCTGGGCTTCCTGATGGAGGAGCGGACCGAGCACGCCGGGCTGGAGAGCGTGGTGCTGGCGGTGGAACCGCTGGCACTGGTGGCCCCGCCCGGACACGCCCTGGCGGGCGGGCCGGTGGGCACGGCGGAGCTGGTGGGGCAGCCGCTGCTGGCGACCGAACCGGGCTGTGCCTACCGGGACCTGTTCGAGCGGGAGCTGGCCGCCCTCGCCCCCGTGGACTTCATGGAGTTCGGCACGATCGAGGCCACCAAACGCGCGGCGGCGGCCGGCCTCGGGATCTCGCTGCTGCCCGAGGTGACGGTCGCCGCCGAACTCGCGGAGGGCTCTCTCGTACGGCTGCCGTGGGAGCCGCCGTTCACGCTTCGCACGCAGCTGGCGTGGCGGGCCGGGAAGCGGCTTCCGGCGCACGCCCGGCTGTTCGTCGAGCGGGCCCGGCGGATGGTGTCCGAGCAAGGGTGACCCGCAGGCTCGCCGTCACGATCAGCGGTACGCCCAGCGCCTGGACGAGGCCGATGTGGTGGCCGTACACCGCCCAGTCCATGAGCATCGCGACGGCCGGGTAGACGAAGGCGAGGACGGCGATCTTCGAGGTGGGCAGCTGGGCGTAGGCGGCGTACATCAGGACGTACATCACCCCGGTGTGGATGAGACCGAGCCCCACCAGCCAGCCCCAGTCCCATCCCGTCCCGCGCATGGCGCCGAAGTCGGCGAAGGGGAGCAGCAGCGGGATGCCCACGAGGACCTGGACCAGGGCGATGAGATGGGGGCGCACCCCGGTGATGCGCTTGGTGACCAGCGTGGACAGACCGTAGAGCAGCGCGGCGAGGAGGGCCTGGCCCACGCCGACGACATAGCGCCCGCCGCCGGTGAAGTCGCCGGGTGTGACACCGGAGACGAGGATCAGCCCGGCGAAGGCGACCGCGATCCACCCCACCTTGGCGGCGGTGAGTCGCTCGCGGAAGAGCAGGGCGCCGAGCAGGACCACGTAGAAGGGCTGCGTGTGGTAGACGACCGTCGCCACGGAGATGGAGGTGTTCTCGTACGACTGGAAGAGCAGCACCCAGTTGAGGACGATGAACACCCCGCCCAGGACGGCCAGTCCGAGGGTCCGCGGGGTGAAGCCGTGGCCGCGCAGCCAGCCGCGGGCGATGACGTACCCGCCGAGGGCGAGAGCGCCGAACAGGACGCGGAAGAACACGACGTCGAAGGGCGAGGCGCCCGACTCGACGACGAAGACGCCGAGGGTGCCGGAGAGCACCATCGCGGTGGTGAGCTGGGCCGTGCCCTTGGTCTGTGGGGTCATGCCGTCGAAGCTACGAGCGGGCGGCGGGCCCGGTCCACGCGCCGCCGGGGCGTCCTGCCGATGGGGTCATCGGACCCGCCGATGACCCCGGGTCACCGGAATATCCGGCGCGCCCGCCGGTGTCTTCTTGTACGACGACCATCGAATGACGAACAGGAAGCCGGAGGCGCGGCATGCGTGCGGTCGAGTTCCAGGAGTACGGCGGTCCCGAGGTACTGAGGGCGGTGGAGGCGGAGGTCCCCGAACCCGGCGCCGGTCAGGTGAGCATCGAAGTCGCCTACGCGGGCGTGAACTTCGCGGATCTGAAGGCCCGTTCGGAGGGCTACCGAGTGCCGGGCCTGCCCTACCGGCCCGGTCTGGAGGTCTCCGGCCGCGTCCGGGCGCTCGGGGCCGGCGTCGAAGGGCTCACCGTGGGGCAGGAGGTGACCGCCCTGACGGAGGGCGGCGCCTACGCGGACGTGGTCGTGGCCGACGCGGTGACCGTCTTCCCGGTGCCCTCCGGCCTCGACCTGCGGACGGCGGCCACGCTGCCGACCGTCCTGCCGACCGCGTACGCCCTCGTGCACGGCGTGGGCCGGCTCCAGCCCGGCGAGACGGTCCTGGTGCAGGGCGCGGCCGGCGGAGTCGGCACGGCGGTGGGCCAGTTGGCGCGTGCGGCGGGCGCGGGAGCCGTGTACGGCGTGGTGTCGTCGGCGTCCAAGTCGGCCCACGCGAAGGAGAACGGCTACGACGAGGTCTTCGTCGGGACCTTCGAGGAGCCGGTGCGGGAGGCGACCGGCGGCCGCGGAGTCGACCTCGCCCTGGATCCGGTCGGCGGCGAGACCCTGAGGGGCAGCCTGGCCTCGCTCGCCGTCTTCGGGCGGCTGGTCTCCTTCGGCAACGCGAGCTCGGCGGAGCCCTGGACCGTGGGCCAGCCTGAGCTGTACCCGCTCGGCAGGTCGGTGGCGGGCTTCTCGATTTTGTCCCTGGCGAAGACGGCACCGGCCGACCTCCGCCGCCTGGCCAAACTCGCCTTCGCCAAGGCAGCCGACGGCACGGTGTCCCTGCCGGTGACGGCGGAGTTCGAGCTGACGGACGCGGCGGAGGCGCACCGGCTGATGGGGGCGCGGACGAGTACCGGGAAGCTGCTGCTGCGGGTGGCCGGCTGACCGGCGCGCCCCTGCCCCGCCCCCTGGGACCTCGTCAGCGCAGCCGGGACGACGACAGGATCGACAGCAGGTGGGCGGGGACCATCACCCAGGTGATCACGGCGAGTGCGCCCAGCGCCCAGCGGGTGGGCTCGAGGCCGCCGGTGACCTCGTCGGCGATCGCGGCGGCGAGCAGCACCAGGGACGCCTCGATACCGTTGGTGACGCGGTGGATCTTGAAGGCGGCGGCCAGCCTGCGCACCGTGGCGACCCCCTGCGAACGCGGGCGGGTCGCCTCGTCGTCGGCCACGGCCAGTCCGCGCCGGGCGCGTGCCACGTCCACCAGGTCGGTGGAGGCCTTCAGCAGGACGACACCGAGCGCGGTGGCGATGCCGACCGACACCCAGCCGCCGTATCCCGACCGCGCCGCGTGGAAGCCGGCGCCCGCCATCAGCGCCGCGTCCGCCAGATAGGCGCCCAGCCGGTCGACGTAGATGCCGGTCGCGCTGTTCTGCCCCTTCCAGCGGGCGACCTCGCCGTCGACGCAGTCGAAGAGGAGGAACAGCTGCATGAGGACCACGGCCAGGACGGCGCCCGTCAGACCGGGCAGCAGCAGGGCCGCACCGGAGGCGATCCCGCACACCACCATGGTCCAGGTCAGCTGGTCCGGGGTGACCGGGGTGCGCACCAGCTGCCGGGTGAACCGCAGGGAGATCCTGCGCATGTAGAGGCGGCCCGCCCAGTGCTCGCCATTGCGGCTCGCCAGCTTCGCCCGTGGCTGTACGACGTCCCGCAGCTCCTCCAGGACCGGAGCGGCAACCATGGCTTCCTCCCACCCGCCGGGGGTCAACTGCCGCTGCGCGCGGCGATGATCGGGCCAGGGTACAGAGTGGATCTCCCGGCGCTTCACCGAGGCCGCTCCCGGTGGCCGCCGGAAGGCCACCGCGCGCCGGGGCCCGCGTTGCCCCCGTGCCTCAGCCCCAGGAGAGTGGACGCATGGACCAGCAACAGGCCCGCGCCTGGCTCGCCACCGCCGTCGCCGAGGCCCGCGCCGGGCTCGCCGAGGGCGGCATCCCGATCGGTGCCGCGCTCTACGCCGCCGACGGCACGCTCCTCGGCCGCGGCCGCAACCGGCGCGTGCAGGACGACGACCCCTCCACGCACGCGGAGACGGCCGCCTTCCGCGCGGCGGGACGACAGCGTTCGTACCGGGGCACCACGATGGTGACCACGCTCTCGCCCTGCTGGTACTGCAGCGGCCTGGTCCGCCAGTTCGGCATCTCCCGGGTCGTGGTCGGCGAGTCGGCCACCTTCCACGGCGGCCACGACTGGCTGGCCGAGCACGGTGTCGAGATCGTCCTGCTGGAGGATCCCGAGTGCGTGGCGATCATGCGCGAGTTCATCGAGAACAACCCGGCTCTGTGGAATGAGGACATCGGTGAGTGATCCCAGGCCCCGCATCCCCACCATCGATCTGCGCCCCTGGCTCTCCGGCGACCCCGACGCGCGGCGGGAGACCGCGCGTACCGTCGACCGGGCCCTGCGGACCGCGGGGTTCCTGCTCGTCACCGGGCACGGGGTCGACCCCGCGCTGTGCGCGGCCGTCAGGGCGGCCGCGCGGCGGTTCTTCCTGCTGCCCGTCGAGGCCAAGCGGGTGTACGAGGCGAAGGTCGGCGGGCGCGGGTGGCTGGGGCCCGGGGCGGAGGCCAACGGCTACTCGGAGGGGACCGAGACCCCGCCCGACCTGAAGGAGTCACTGACCTTCGCGACGCACGAGCCGTTCGCGGATCCGGTCGTCAACGCCGAGTGGTACGCGCCCAATGTGTGGCCGGGCGAGGTTCCCGAACTCCGGGCGCTGTGCGAGGAGTACCTCCGGGAGATGGCCGCGCTGGAGAAGCGGCTGCTGTCCCTGCTCGGTCACGCCCTCGGGCTCGAACCCGACTTCTTCAGCCGGCACATGGACCATCCGACCTACGGCTTCAACATCAACTGGTACCCGGGGACCGAGGTGATCGGTGAGCCGCGCCCGGGCCAGTTCCGGATCGGTCCGCACACCGACTTCGGGACGGTCACCATCCTCGACCGGCAGGCGGGCAAGGGCGGACTTCAGGTGTACACGGACCCCGCGCAGGGTGGTGCCGGCTGGCAGGACGCGCCCCACGACCCGGCCGCCTTCACCATCAACATCGGTGACCTGATGGCCCGTTGGACCGGCGACCGGTGGCGGTCGGGGCGGCACCGGGTGCTGCCGCCGCCCTCGGACGCGCCCGCCGAGGAGCTGATGTCTCTCGTCTACTTCGGCGAGTGCACCCCGGGCACGCTCGTCGAGTCCGTACCGGCGCCGGTGGGGCGGGTGACGTACCCGCCCGTGGACTCGCACGTCTACCTGCGCGAGAAGCTCGACTCCATCACCGTCGACTGATCGCTTCCGCGTTCGGGCCACCCCCCGTTCCGCTGAAATGCCCGGACACGGCATGTCCCGGTCGTACCCGGCGGCATTCCCTTGAAGGGGGCCCATCCAGCGGGTCCCCTTCTGCGATCGGAGACGTCCCGTGCGAATCACTGACATCCAGCGCTGCGAGGTCCGGCCGGGACGGCTCGTCGAGTGGACCCTCAGCCCGGCGACCGTCGAGGCCGCCACCCGCCTGCCGGAGGACTCCCGGCCGCCGGCCTACATCCAGGAGTCGCACATCAGGACGGCCAGGTCCGTGCGCGACGAAGGGCTGTTCGTGCCGACCTGGCTCGGTACGGCCTTCGACCTCCCGGGGCCGGTCGACCTCGGCGTACTGGAAGAGGCGCTGCGCGACTGGACGCTGCGCCACGAGACGCTGCGCAGTGGCTTCCGCTGGTGCGGCGACGAGCTGCGCCGGTTCACCCTCGACGCCGGCACGGTGAGCCTGAGCCGGCAGGTGGTCGGCGACTTCACCGACGCGCAGGCGCTGGCCCGCCACCTCCAGAACCGCTTCGACGTCACGGCGGACGCGCTGCGCTGGCCGAACCTCATCTACACGGCGGTCGTCCGGGCCGACTGCACCAGCGTCTACATGGCCTTCGACCACAGCAATGTCGACGCCTACTCCCTGCACGCCATCCCCGCCGAGATCCAGGAGCTGTACGCGGCGCGGGCCGAGGGGCGCGGCGACGCGCAGCGGCCGCCGGCCGCCAGCTACGTGGACTTCTGCGAGATGGAGCGGGCGGACGCGGACCGGATCGACGACGGGCACGCGACCGTAGCCCGCTGGCGGGAGTTCATCCGGCGCTGCGACGGCACGCTGCCCGGCTTCCCCGTCGACCTCGGCCTGGAGCCCGGAAGCGGGCTGCCCGGCCAGAAGATGATGTGCGAACCGCTCGTGGACGCGGACGCTGCCGCCGCGTTCGAGTCGTACTGCCGGCCCTTCGGCGGAAGCCTGGTCGGCGTGCTGGCCGCCACGAGCCTGATCGCCCAGGAGATCGGCGGCCAGCCGGTGTACCGCACGGTGGTGCCGTTCCACACCAGGGTGAAGTCGCGGTGGTCGGACTCCGTGGGCTGGTACGTGGGCGGCGCTCCCATCGAGGTGGCGGCGGAACCCGATCTGCCGGGCGCCCTGCGGGCCGTGCGCGCCGAGCTGCAGTCCGCCCGGCCGCTGGCGCGCATGCCGCTCGCCCGGGTGCTGAGCCTGCTCGGCGCGGACTTCCGCCCGACCTCGCCGGACCTGTACTCGATCGTCTCGTTCGTGGACACCCGGGGCATCGCGGGGTCCGAGCGGTGGGCCGAGCTGAAGGCGTACGCGCTGATCCGGGTGTCGTACGGCGACCAGGTGTGCGCGTGGGTGCAGAGACTGCACGAAGGTCTGTGGTTCGCGAGCCGGTACCCCGACACGGACGTGGCGTACAAGAACATGCGGCTGTACGTGGAGCGGCTGCGGGACCTGATCGTCTCCGCGGTTTCGTGACCCAACGGACACCACGCGATCTGGTACGAAGCAACTCCCCCTTCCTACACTGGTGTTGAGGGGGGATGCGGTGCACAGACGTCTGCACGGGCGCGGGGCCCTGTTCGACACGGATCCGGCCGGTCTAGCTCCGCGGCTCGTGGGTCTGCGCCCCTACCAGCACCGTGCGTATCCGTTCGAGCATCGGACGGAGCTGCCCTTCGTCGTGCTCACCGGGGCGCGCGGGCTGGGCAAGAGCGCGGTGCTCGCCGAGCTGCGGGAGGCCTACAGGGGGCACACGCCGGTCGCGTTGGTCGACTGCGCGGACGAGCAGTTCGCAGGGCCGCCCGCGGACCGGCCCGCCGAGTCCTGGTCCCCGGTGGCCCAGGCGCTGCTGGTGATCGCCGAGCAGCTGGCCGAACCGGTGACCGGGGCCGGTCGGATCCAGTTCCCCCGGCTGATGTCGGGGCTGGTCGCGGTGGCCGCGGGCGGATGGCGCGACGCCGACTCGGACCGGATCCGCCGCGAGGTCGAACGGATCCTGCTGCTGAACGAGAGCGGTTCGTGGGTCAGCGGCTTCGCCGGGCGGTGGGCCGGGAAGGTCGCGGCGAAGATCGTCGCGGCGGCGACCGGCAGCGGGCCGTTCCTGTCGGGCGCGGTCGAGGCCACGCTGGAATCCGTCGCGGAGGGGTTCGCCAGCCGTCGGCACCAGAAGGCGTCGGTCTGGTACCGGACGTATCCGAACGCGGGCGGACACGCCCAGCGCGGGCTGATCCTGCTGTCCGGGCACTTCCGGGCGGGCGGCACCTCCCGGGAGCACGCCGAGCGGTATCTGGTGCGGGCGCTGCTCGCCGACCTGACGGAGGCCTACTCGGGTGTGCTGCCGCGTATGCAGCGGCTCGGGCGGCCGCTCGTCCTCGTCGACAACGCGCAGACCGCCCCCGGGCCGGGACTCGTGGACGCGGTGCTGCGGGACCGCGCCGAGGGCTTCACCGACCAGGTGGCGTTCGTCGGCGCGCTGCGCGGCGACGGCCGGGAGGGCCTGCGCAACGCCGTGCGCTGGGCGCTGCCCGAGGTGGCCCGGCGCAGCGAGTGGGCGCCGGACGCGGCCGTGCCGTCCTCGCGGGCGCTGCTGGTTTCGCTGCCGCCGCTCACTCCGGACGACACCCTGCACATCGTGGGCGCGGTCTGCGACGAGGTGCCGGTGCCGCCCCAACTCCCGCACGCCACCCACCGGCTGACGGGCGGAAATCCGCTGGGCATCGTCCTGCTGGCGGAGTCGGCGGCGCAGAACCTGCCGGAGGCGGCCTCGCTCGGCCGGCTGCTGACGGCGGACGGACGGCTGCACGAGGACCACGAC
>NZ_JBHYKH010000034.1:3429-33129 GCF_042741275.1 Streptomyces sp. NPDC058964 | reverse complement strand
GTCGCGGATCGCTTTCACCATGTCCTCGGTGGTCGCCGAGGACTTCTTGGACTTCGGGATCACGGTGATCGTTGCGGTGTCACCGGCCTTGTTGGGCGCGGCCGGGGTCACCGTCACGACGTCCGTGAGCCCCTTGATCTCCTTGCCGACCTCCTTGAAGGCGGACTTGGGATGGTCGCTGTCCTTGGCGTCGACCACGACCATCAGGGGGCCGTTGAAGCCGGGCCCGAAGCCCTCGGAGAGCAGGTCGTAGGCGCGGCGCTGCGTCGTCGACGTCGGCTGGGAGCCGTCGTCGGGCAGGCCCAGCTCCAGCGAGCCGGCGGGGACGGCCGCGGCACCGAGGCCGACGACGCCCAGCAGCAGGACGGCGACCGGGCGGCGCACGACGAAGCTCGCCCAGCGGGTACCCATGTTCGGCCGGCCGGCCTTGTGGGGGTGCTTGTCCTTGCGGCCGCCGCCGAGCAGCTTGCTCTTCTCGCCGGCCGGCCGGACCCTGCGGCCGGCGTAGCCGAGCAGCGCCGGGATCAGGGTGAGCGCGATCAGGACCGCGATGGCGACCGTGCCCGCGGCGGCCACACCCATCTTGGTCAGCATCGGGATGTTGACCACGGACAGGCCGACCAGGGCGATCACCACGGTCAGGCCCGCGAAGACCACCGCGGAGCCCGCCGTGCCGGCCGCCCGCCCGGCCGCTTCCTCGCGCTCGCGGCCCTCGGCCAGTTCGGCGCGGTAGCGGGAGACGATGAACAGCGCGTAGTCGATGCCGACGGCGAGGCCGATCATCGAGGCCAGGGTGGAGGTGGTGGTGCCCAGGTCCAGGGCGCTGGCGAGCGCGGCGATGGTGGAGACGCCGATGCCGACACCGATGAGGGCGGTGACCAGCGGCAGTCCGGCCGCGAGCAGCGAGCCGAAGGTGATGACGAGGACGACCGCGGCGATCGCGATGCCGATGACCTCGGTGGCGCCGGTCTCGGGCGCGGCGTTCAGGGCGTCACCGCCGACCTCGACGGTCAGCCCCGCGTCCCGCGCGTCCTGCGCGGCCTCCTTGAGGGCGTCGCGCGTGGAGTCCTCCAGCTCCATGCCGGAGACCTTGTACCGCACCGACGCGTAGGCGATCGTGCGGTCCTTGCTGACGGCCCCGGTCTTGTAGGGGTCGGCGACCGAGGCGACCTCGGAGCCGTCCTTCAGCTCCGCGACCGTCTTCTTCACGATCTTCTTGTTGGCGGCGGCCGTCATCTTCTCGCCGCTCGGCGCCTTGAAGACGACACGTGCGGTGGCGCCGTCGGCGGTCATGCCGGGGAAGCGCTGTTCCAGCAGGTCGAAGGCCTTCTGGGCCTCCGTGCCGGGGACGGAGAAGGAGCTGTTGCCGGCCGCGGGGGCGCTCGCCGCGCCGACGCCCGCCAGCGTCAGCAGCGCCACCCATATGAGGGCGACGAAGTGCCGTCGCCGGAAGGCGAGTCGGCCCAGTTTGTAGAGGTACGTGGCCACGAGGGCGTACTCCCGGTCAGTCGTGGGGTGTTCAGGGCAGGGGTGATCAACCCCGTGGGTGGCAGGGGTGACCGGCCCGACGACGTGAGCGGTGACGTCAGGTGGGGCTGAGGGGACTTGTCAGTGGGTGGGCGCGCCGAGGGCGGGGAGGACCACGGCGTCGATGTACGAAAGCAGGAACTGCTGCGTCGGCGGCTGCTCGTCGATCAGTGTGCGAGCGGCGAACCCGCCGATCATCATGTGCATCACGAACCCGATCGCCGGGTTGTCCGCGTGGACCTCTCCCCGGTCGATCGCCCGCTGGATCACACGGCGGAACTCCGCCATCTCCGGCTCGATGAGATGCTCCCGGAACGCCTTGAGGAGGTCCGGGTTGCCGTGCATCGCCATGGCCAGTCCCCGCATCAGTGCGGAGTTCTGCTCCATCTCGCAGTCGTCCGAGCGCAGCGTGAGGGCGTGCAGGTCGCCCTTGAGCGACCCGGTGTCGACCTCGTCGGCCGAACCGCCCGGCTTGCTGTGGCGTACCGCTTTCGCCACCAGCTCCGCCTTGCCGCCCCACTGGCGGTAGAGCGTCGCCTTGCTGGACCGCGTACGGGCGGCCACGGCGTCCATGGTGAGGGCGTCGTAGCCGACTTCGCGGAGCAGGTCGAGCACGGCCTCGTACAGCTCGGCCTCGCGCTCGGGGGTGATACGACTGCGGCGCGCCGTGGCGACCTCGGTCATCGTTCCCACCTTCCCACTCCGAACGACACGGTTTCGTACGTGACGAATGTAGCGCACCCATTCTGCGAAACGAAACAGTTTCGTACGTGTGCTGGGTCACGTCCGGAACCCTCGTACGGATATTTCACAAGTTGCTCCGCTCCATCCCCCGGAAAAGCATGGGGAGGTGAGCTATCTGCGCATGCCGCACCTCAGCGGCGAACTCCTGTGCTTCGTGGCCGAGGACGACCTCTGGCTGGCCCCCCTCGACGCCCCGGGCCGCGCCTGGCGGCTCACGGTGGACCGCACCAAGACCGGCCACCCGCGCTTCTCGCCCGACGGCCGCCACATCGCGTACACGAGCTGGCGCAGCCTGGTGCCCGAGATCCACGTGGTCGGCGTGGACGGCGGGCCGGGGCGGCAGCTGACGTACTGGGGAAGCGCCGACACCCAGGTGTGCGGCTGGACACCGGACGGGGAGATCCTCGCGGTCGCCTCCCACAGCCAGCCCTTCTCCTACTTCACCTGGGCCTACAAGGTCACCACCGACGGCGACCCCGGCCGCAAGCTCCCCTGGGGCCCGGTCTCCGACATCCAGGTCGCCGACCTCGACGAGGGGCACCGGACCCTGCTCCTGACCGGCACCCCGCCGCACGAACCCGCCGCCTGGAAGCGCTACCGGGGCGGCGCGACGGGCCGCCTGTGGCTGCACGGGCAGCGGCTGCTGCCGGACATCGGCGGCCACCTCGCCTGCCCCATGTTCGTCGGCGGCCGCATCGCATTCCTCTCCGACCACGAGGGCATCGGCAATCTCTACTCGTGCGCCCACGACGGCTCCGACCTGCGCCGCCACACCGACCACGACGCCTTCTACGCCCGGCACGCCTCGAGCGACGGCACACGGGTGGTGTACCAGTGCGCAGGCGGCCTGTGGCTGGTGGACGACCTCTCCCCGGACTCGGTGCCGCGCAAACTGGACGTCCGCCTGTCCGGCGCCCGCGCGGGACGCCGCAGGTACCAGGTGCCGGCCGCCCAGCACGTGGACGGCCTCTCGGTCGACGAGACGGGCCGGGCCAGCGCCGTCGTCGTACGCGGCAGCCTGCACTGGCTCACCCATCGCGACGGTCCGGCACGCACCATCACGGACACGCCCGGTGTCCGGGTCCGGCTTCCGGAGATGCTGGGCTCCACCGGCCAGGTCGCCTACGTCACGGACGCCGGGGGCGAGGACGCGATCGAGATCGCCCATCTGCCCCGCGCCAGCGGCGACCGTGCGCCGCGCCGGCTGGCCTCGGGCGAACTGGGCCGGGTCCTGGAACTGGTCTCGGACCCGCTCGGTGAGCGCCTCGCCATCGCCTCGCACGACGGACGGCTGCTGCTGATCGACACGAGCGAGGACTCGAACGGCGAGGTGACCGAGCTGATCCGGTCCATCAACGGCCCGGTGCGGGACCTGGCCTTCTCGCCGGACGGGTCCTGGCTGACCTGGTCGCATCCCGGGATCGGCCGGTCGCTCCGGCAGATCAAGATGGCCCGTATCTCCGGTCCCGGACAGCCGGACCGACTGGTCGTGGACGTCACCAACGGCCGCTTCGAAGACGAGAACCCCGTCTTCACCCGGGACGGCCGCTATCTGGCGTTCCTGTCCTGGCGCGGCTTCGACCCGGTGTACGACGTCCACACCGGCGACCTGTCCTTCCCGCTCGGCTGCCGCCCGTACCTGGTCCCGCTGTCCTCGGCCACCCCCTCCCCCTTCGCCCTGAACCCCGAGGGCCGGCCGGCCGCCGGGGGGCTGGATCCCGTGGAGGACGAGGAGACCGGCGAGGGCGGCGCGGTGACCGTGGAGGTCGAGGGGCTGGAGAACAGGGTCACCCCGTTCCCGGTCTCCGCCTCCAAGTACTCGGGGCTGCTGCCGGTCTCCGGCGGCGGCCTGGTCTGGCTGCGCTGGCCGATCTCGGGCGCGCTGGGCGAGACGTTCGCGAACCCCAACGACCCCAGTGAGCGGCCCACGCTGGAGTACTTCAACCTCACCAAGGCGAAGAAGTCCCAACTCGTCGACCATCTCGACTGGTTCTCGGTGAGCGGCGACGGCACACGGCTGGTGGTCATGGACGAGGGCGACCTACGGGCCGTCCCCGCGACCGAGCCCGGCGACGGCGACACCACGACCTGGATCGACCTGCGCCGCATCCTGCACGAGGCCGACCCGCCCGCCGAGTGGCGCCAGGCGTACGCGGAGGCCGGCCGTCTGATCCGGGACTACTTCTGGGAGCCGCACATGTGCGGCATCGACTGGGACGCGATCCTCGACCAGTACCGGCCGCTGGTCGAACGGGTCGACTCCCCCGACGAGTTCGCCGACCTGCTGCGCGAGGTGCTGGGCGAGCTGGGCACCTCCCACGCCTATGTCTCGCCCGCCCGGCGCAACGAGGGACCGCCGCACTACCAGCGCCCGCAGGGCCTGCTCGGCGCCAACCTGGTATGCCGGGACGGCAGTTGGCTGATCAAGCGGATCCTGCCCGGCGACTCCTCCGACTCCAAGGCCCGCTCCCCGCTGGCCGGCACGGGCATCCGGGAGGGCGCGGTGCTCACCCACGTGGACGGCCGGCCGGTAGACCCGATGACGGGCCCGTATCCACTGCTGGCGGGTTCGGGCGGTACGACGGTGGAGCTGACGTTCACCCCGGCGGAGGGCGAGGCGGGCCCGGCGCGGCGGGTGGCCGTCGTCCCCCTCGTCGACGAGCGGCCGCTGCGCTACCAGGACTGGGTGGCCAAACGCCGCCAGGTCGTAAGGGAGTTGAGCGGCGGCAAGTGCGGCTATCTGCACATCCCCGACCTGGGCGGCTCGGGCTGGGCCCAGTTCAACCGCGACGTGCGCATGGAGGTGTCCCGGCCCGCGCTCATCGTGGACGTACGCGGCAACGCGGGCGGGCACATCAGCGAGCTGGTCATCGAGAAGCTGACCCGCACCATCCTCGGCTGGGACCTGACGCGGAACGCGCAGCCGGTGTCGTACGCCTCGAACGCGCCGCGCGGCCCCATCGTCGCCCTGGCCGACGAGGCGACCTCCTCCGACGGCGACATGATCACGGCGGCCATCAAGCTGCTCAGGCTCGGTCCGGTGGTCGGGCAGCGCACATGGGGCGGTGTGGTCGGCATGACCGGGCGGCACCGGCTGGGCGACGGCACCGTGATCACCGTGCCGATGAACGCGGCCTGGTTCGACGCCTACGGCTGGTCCGTCGAGAATCACGGCGTCGCTCCCGACCTGGAGATCCTGCGCACCCCGCTGGACTGGGCCGAGGGCCGTCACGCGCAGATGGACGACGCGGTGCAGCTGGCCCTGGACCTGCTGACCACCAACCCGGCGGCGGCCCCGCCGGACTACAGCGACGTGCCAGACCGGTCGCGTCCGAAGCTGCCGCCGCGGACATGAGAAGGGGTGCCCCCGCCGGGGGCACCCCTTCCGCTCGGACCGCCGGCGTCAGGCGTCGTAGTCCATGTCCATGCGGTCACGCATGTCGTGCTCGGACTCGTCGACGTCCCGCAGGTTCTGGCGGGCGCGCTCGCCCTGCTGCTGACCGCGCTGGGCCGGCTGCTGACCGCGCTGGGCCGGCTGCTGACCGCGCTGGGCGCCCTTCTGCTTGCCCTGGGTCTTCAGCTCGTTGGTCTTGTCCTTGAACTGGTCCTTCATACCCATGTGGGTTCACTCCCGTAGAGGGTGAGGGGTTTGGCCCCTCTGGTGGGGCCTCGACCAGATTCACATGGGCCGACACGCTGCGCATGTCGATCAGTCACGGTGAGTAGCAAGGGGCTTGGGGCCGGACGCCGTCACTCGTGCCGCGCGGACCGCTCCCGCTCGTCGGCGGCACCGCCCGCGCCCACCAGCCCCGTCCGCATCCCCTGGAGCCGGGGCGCGAAACGGCGCATCTCGCGCTGCCCCACCGTCCCGATGAGCCCCGGCAGAAAGCCGCGCACACCCTGCATCCCGCGCAGCCACCACTGCGCGTACACATGGGCGGAGCGGCGCTCGATCCCGGCGACGATCCGGTCCACCGCGGGGCCCAGCGGGTACGTCTTGTTGGACGGCCACGGCAGCCGCTGCCTCAACTCCCGCATGACGTCGTCCTGGTCGGCACCGCGCACCATGTCCGTGTCGGTCCACGACAGATACGCGACGCCGACCCTCACACCCTGGTGACCGACCTCGGCGCGCAGGCAGTGCGCGTACGCCTCCACGCCCGACTTGGACGCGCAGTACGCCGTCATCATCGGCGCGGGGGTGATCGCGGCCAGCGAGGCGACCTGCAGCAGGTAGCCGCGGCTCTCCGTCAGCACCGGCAGGAAGGCGCGGGCGGTCACCGCCGAGCCGATCAGATTGACCTCGATCACCCGCCGCCAGGCCTCCGGGTCGGAGTCCGTGAAGGGCCCGCCGCTGGCGACACCGGCGTTGGCGACCACGATGTCGACCTTGCCGAAGCGTTCCTTGACCTCCCGGGCCACCCGCGTCATCGCCTCGTGGTCGGTGACGTCGGCGTACCAGTGGTCGCTGTCGCTGTGCAGCCGCCCGGACACCTCCTTGAGCGCGTCCGCCTCCAGCCCGACCAGCGCCACCTTGGCACCGCGCGCGGAGAGCTTGCGTGCGAGCAGCTCCCCCACTCCCCGCGCGGCCCCGGTGACGACCGCGACCTGCCCCTCGAGGCTCACCCTGCTCATGCGCCCTCCTCGGCCTTGGCGACCTGTACGTATGCGGTGACGAGTTCCCGTATCTTCCCGGTGACCAGCTCCGGGGCCTCCACCGGAGTCATGTGGCCGACCCCGGGAAGCTCGGTGAGACCGAGGCAGTCCGGCAGCGCGGCGGCCAGAGCGCGGGCGTGCACCGGCGGCGTGAGCCGGTCGGCGGTGCCCGCGACCACAGCCGTCGGGACCCTCAACTCCCGTACGCCGTGGTCGAGGTCGAGCCGCTCCAGCACCTGGGACCAGGCGTGGCGCACGGCTCGCGGACAGGAGTGCACGATCCGCGCGCACGCCTCCACCATGTGCGGGGCCGAACCGGCGCCCATGGTCGCGTACTTGAGGATCCGCCTGGCGACCGGCGTGACCGGGCCGAGTGGGGCGCGCGAGCCCAGGATCCGCGCCGTGAACCAGGTGCGTACGCCGCCGGCGCTCAGCGGTACGACGCGTGCCTCCGCGACCAGATTCGAACTGCCCGTGCTGCACAGCAGAACGGCGGCCGCGTGGTCCCGGAAACGGGGGCGTGCGGACGCGGCCATCACGGTCATCCCGCCCATGGAGTGCCCGGCGATCACGGCCTTCTCACCGGGCGCGAGGGTCTCCGCGAGCACCGCCTCCAGATCGTCCGCGAGCGCCTCGGTCGTGCACGCGGAACCGGCCGGGCTGCGCCCGTGCCCCCGCTGGTCGTACGCGATGACCCGGTGGTCCGCCGCCAGGTCCCGCAGCTGCGCCGCCCAGAAGGCGGTCGAGCAGGTCCAGCCGTGAGCGAGGACGACGGGGGGCGCGTCCTGGGGACCGTGCACCTCGACGTGCAGACGCGCGCCGTCCGCCGAGACCACGGTGAGTTCACGGGCGGGGGCCGGCGGGGCGTAGGGGCCGGTGGCGACGTGCGTGAGGCGGCTCATGCGGTGACCTCGGCGCTCTTGTCGTGGGTCTCGGACGGGGCCGTGCCGGCGCTCTCCTGGGCGGGCACCGCGGCGCGCGCCTCCGTGCTCGCGCCGGTGTCCTGCTTCGCGGGCGGGCGCAGGACCCGGTACTCCGCGAGGTCGACCCGCCGCGTCGCGCGCCGGAACTCCGCCGTCGTGCCGGGCCAGATGGTGGTGTTGCGGCCGCTCGCGTCCAGGTACCAGCTGGTGCAGCCACCGGTGTTCCACACGGTGCGCTTCATGCGCTCCTGCACCTTGTGGTTCCACGCCTGTACCGCATCTGCGCGGGCGTCGAGGGCGGCACGGCCGCCGAGGACGTCGAGCTGCCGTACGTAGTCGGCCATGTAGTTCAGCTGGGACTCGATCATCAGGATCATGGAGGAGTTCCCGAGCCCGGTGTTGGGCCCGATGATCGTCATCCAGTTCGGGAAGCCGGCCGCCGAGGCGCCGCGCAGGGCCTGCATCCCGCCCTTCCAGCTCTCGGCGAGGGTCCGGCCCTCCGCCCCCACGACCCGCTCGGCGATCGGCATGTCGGTGACGTGGAAGCCCGTGCCGAAGACGATCACGTCGACCTCGGCCTCGGTGCCGTCGGCGGCGACGACGGTCGAGCCCCTGACCTCGCTGAGCCCGCTCGCCACCACGTCCACGTTCGACCGGGTGAGGGCCGGGTAGTACTCGCTGGACAGCAGGATCCGCTTGCAGCCGATGCGGTAGTCCGGGGTGAGCTTGGCGCGCAGCGCCGGGTCCTTGACGGCCCCTGCCATGTTGCGCTTGGCCAGCTGTTCGACGAAGCCGAGCTCGTTGGGGCGCTTGGTGAACGCCTGGACCTGCAACTCCCGGATGCCCCACAGCAGTCCGCGCCGGAGCTGCGTGGTGAACGGCAGGGAGCGGTGGAGCCGGCGTTCGGCGCCGCTGATGGCACGGTCCATGCGGGGCATGACCCAGGGCGGGGTGCGCTGGAAGAGGGTCAGCCTGGCGACCTCGGGCTGGATGGCCGGGACGATCTGGATGGCGGACGCGCCCGTGCCGACCATCGCGACCCGCTTGCCGCCGAGGTCGTAGTCGTGGTCCCAGCGGGCCGAGTGGAAGACCTTGCCCGGGAAGGAGTCGAGGCCCGGGATGTCGGGCATCTTGGGATCGGACAGCGGCCCGGTGGCGGAGACGACGATGTCGGCGGAGAGCGAACCGTTCGTGGTCTCGATGTCCCAGCGCAGGTTCTCCGCGTCCCAGGTCATCAGCTTCACCTCCGCCCCGAAGCGGATGTGCGGCCGGAGCCGGAAGACGTCGGTGACATGCTCCAGATAGGCGCGGATGTGCTCCTGGCCGGAGAAGGTGCGAGGCCAGTCGGGGTTGGGCGCGAAGGAGAAGGAGTACAGGTGGGACGGTACGTCGCAGGCGCACCCGGGGTAGCTGTTGTCCCGCCAGGTGCCGCCGACGCTGTCCGCCCGCTCCAGGACGACGAAGTCGGTGATCCCCTCGCGGCGCAGCCGCACGGCCGCGCCCAGCCCGCCGAAGCCGGACCCGATCACCGCCACCCGTACATGCTCGTGCTCGGCCATCCCGAAGCCTCCAGACATCGCATCCGAACATGCCAGTGAACACTGGCGCAATGGGAGGGTAGAGCAGCTCAGTACCGAGCGGTAGGGGTTGGGGGAAGGAAGTTACCGGCGGTACAACATAGGGTGCTGGCGTGGCTGAAGACGGAGGACGAACGGGCGGACAGCGTGAGTACCGCATGGAGGAACTGGCCCGGCTGGCCGGCATCACCGTGCGCACCCTGCGCTTCTACCGCGAGCGCAAGCTGATCCCGCCGCCCCGCCGGGAGGGCCGTATCGCCTGGTACGACGACCACCACCTGGCCCGCCTTCGTACGATCTCGGCCCTTCTGGAGCGCGGCCACACCCTGAACGGCATAGCGGAGCTCGCGGAGGCCCTCGACCAGGGCCGCAACGTCGCCGACCTGCTCGGTGTCGGCGTCCCCACCGAGGAGGAGCCGGTCCGCCTCACCCCCGAGGAGCTCGCCGCCCGCTTCGAGGGCGACGTCACCCCGGAGAACCTCGCCGCCGCCATGGAACTGGGCTATCTGGGCACCGACGGCGACGAGATCGTCCACATCAGCCGCCGTCTGCTGGACGTGACGTCCGCACTGGTCCGCGAGGGCATCCCGCTCGCCGAGATCCTGGCGGCGGGCGGGCGGGTGCGCGAGCACGCGAACGCCCTGGCCGACATCTTCGCCGAGCTGGTCCTCAGCCACGGCCCCGAGGAGGACCTGCGGCGCCTGCGCCCGCTGGCCCGGAGCGTGGTGGAGGCGGAGGTGTCGCTGGCGCTGGACCGGCGACTGAGCAAGCGGGACTGATCCCGGCCGCCCTAGAGGTCGTAGACGACCGTCACCGGCGCGTGGTCCGACCACCGCTCGGCGTGCGTGGCCGCCCGCTCGACGACGGCCTTGACGGCCCTGGCCGCGAGACCGGGAGTCGCCACGGCGAGGTCGATCCTCCAGCCGGTGTCGTTGTCGAAGGCACGCCCGCGGTACGACCACCATGTGTACGGCCCCTCGGCCTCCGGGTGCAGGGCGCGCACGACGTCGACGTACCCGCCGTCCGCCGGGTCGAAGACCCGTCCGAGCCACTCCCGCTCCTCCGGCAGGAAACCGGAGTTCTTCGTGTTGCCGCGCCAGTTCTTGAGGTCGGCCCGCTGATGGGCGATGTTCCAGTCGCCCACCACCAGCACCTCCCGCCCGTCGGCGGCGGCCCGCTCCCGCAGGTCCTTCAGATGGGCGAGGAACTCGCCCATGAAGCGGACCTTCTCGTCCTGCCGTTCGGTCCCCACCTCACCGGAGGGGAGGTAGAGGGAGGCGACCGTCACACCCGGCAGGTCGGCCTCGAGGTACCGGCCGCTGCCGTCGAACTCGGCCGAACCGAAGCCCACCCTGATGCGGTCGGGCTCGCGCCGCGTGTACAGGGAGACGCCCGCGCGCCCCTTGGCCGCCGCCGGGGCGTGCACGACGTGCCAGCCGTCCGGCTGCCGCACGTCCTCGGGAAGCTGCTGCGGCTCGGCGCGCACCTCCTGCAGGCAGAGCACGTCCGCGGAGGTCTCCGCGAGCCACTCCACGAAGCCCTTCTTCGCCGCGGCCCGCAGCCCGTTCACATTCACCGAGGTCACAGTCAGCACCAGGGCACGATACCGGCACACTGGACCTGCCCCGGATTTCCGCCGGGGCTCCGTCTGCATGAATGTACGATATCCGGCATGAATATACGTCCTGTTCCCTTCGACCACCCCGACGCCGTCAAGCTCAACGACGAGGTCCAGGCCGAGTACCACGCGCGCTACGGCGACGGTGGTGACGCCACGGCCCTGGCCGCGTCGGACTTCGAGCCGCCCAGGGGCGTGTATCTGATCGCGTACGACGAGGACGGCCACCCCGTGGCCACCGGCGGCTGGCGCAGCCAGGAGGAGAACGGCGAGGGCAACGAGAACGGCGACGCCGAACTCAAGCGCATGTTCGTGGTCGAACGGATGCGCGGCCGCGGCCTGGCCCGCCGCATGCTCACGGCCCTGGAGGACGACGCCCGCGAGGCCGGCCGCGCCCGCATGGTCCTGGAGACGGGCACCAAGCAGCCGGAGGCCATCGCCCTCTACACGTCCAGCGGCTACGAGCCCTGCGTCAAGTTCGGCTACTACCGCCACTACGAGTCGAGCCGCTGCTACGCGAAGCCGCTGTGAACACGATGAAGCCCCAGCCGGCTTTCACCGACTGGGGCTCCATGCTGCGTGGACCTGAGGGGATTTGAACCCCTGGCCCCCTCGATGCGAACGAGGTGCGCTACCGGACTGCGCCACAGGCCCTTGCAACGAGTGAAACTCTAGCATCCCGATCCGGGTGCTTGGAAATCCGTTCCCTGACTGGTCAGGGCGGCCTCCCGCCGCGGTGACAGCCGTCACTCGTTGGCCGCGCGCGGCCGGTCGCCGTCCTCGTACTGATCGAACAGCGGCGTGCGTCCGCGCTCGCGCGCGCGGCGGGCGGAGGCGGCACGCCGTGCGTCACTGCGGCCGTCCGCCGTCGGCCTGTCCTCGGCCGCGGGCTCCGGCTCCCCCGTCTCCGCCTCCGGCTTCACCTCCTGCTCCGCCGCCACGGAGCTGGACCGTGCCGAACTCCACGCGTCGGGCGCCTCCAGATCAACGTCCGAGGTGGCCCGCGGCGCGACCGGCGCGGTCACGTACGTCGGCAGCGGCACCGGTACCGGGTCCCAGCTGTCTCCGTGCCCGGGGCGCTGCTGGCGCTCACGCTGCTGGTCCACCCACTCCGCGTGGTCGGTCTGCTCGACGAGGGCGCGGCGGTCGGCGGCGAGCGCGGACAGGCCGGTTTCGGTCTCGGCCTCTGGTCCACCGTCCGGTTCGTCGGCGGCGACCTCGGCGTCCACGGACGCCCGCCGACGCGGCTGGCGTACGCGCTCCCGCAGCCGCTGTGCCGCGGCCTCGGCCCGGCGCCGGTCCATCTGGTAGGCGAAGCGGCGGCGTTCCTGGGTCCGCAGGTACGCGATGTACGCGCTGAGCATGACGGCGGGCACGCCGGGCGCCCACAGGAACGCGAGTCCGCCGACGGCCGCGACGATGGCGCCGAGCGTGAAGGCGAGGAAGAGCATCACCGTGGTGCGCCGACGGCGCGCGAGCACCTTCGAGCGCTGGGCACGCGCCGCGGCCGCCTGTGCGGAGGGCGAGCGCCGTGCGCCCGGCACCCGGTTCTGCGCGGGCGCGGAAGGGGACTTGGGCCCGGAGGACGACTTGGGCCGCGCGGGTCCGGGGGCGGGTCTCGGCGCCGTCCCGGCCGGCTGCTCGCGCGCCGGTTCCGGGCGCCCCTGAGCCTCCGGCTCGGTGTCCGCCCGTACCTCCGCCCGCACCTGACGGCGGGTCGGAGGCATGGCGAAGGCCCGGACGTCCACCGAGTCGGTGACGGCGTCCGGGGCGTCGGCGTCGGGCTCCGCCTCGTCCGCGGAGCGCGACCGCAGGTCCTTGGCGTACCGGCGCTCCATGCCCGCCCGTCCGGACAGCAGCCGGATGGCGGTGCTGAAGCGTTCCGTCGGACGGGCCTCGTTCAGCTCGTCCTGCCTACGGAGCCACATCGGCACCAAGTAGGCGGCCCAGGCCCCGACAATGACTGCGTAGATGAGGCCGCTGCTGCTCACGCCTCACACGGTAGAGGGGTTTGCGTGAGGCCATCTGCCAATTGGGCCGGTGTGTCGCACGATCTGGCTGATATTTCGAACTTTTTTTGTGACCCATGCGATCAGCAGGCCACTGGGGCTGCGAATTCAATGCCTCGAGACGGACATCGGCCGATCAATTTCGAACACACATTCAATTTGGCGGCTACCCGGGATTCCCTGGAGTGTTCTGCGGATTCCGGGGCACGTGCGGAGCGTTCGACGTCCTCTGGGAGCGTGCCCGCTGCCAGCGGCTCAGCAAACCCTCGGGCACCTCTTCCGCGGTGAGCGCGAAGACGAGGTGGTCGCGCCAGGCTCCGTCGATGTGGAGATAACGCGGGCGGAGTCCCTCCTCCCGGAATCCGAGTTTCTCCACCACTCGGCGGCTGGGCCGGTTCTCGGGGCGAATGCAGACCTCGATGCGGTGCAGTCCGACGGCCTGGAAACAGTGGTCCACCACGAGCGCGACGGCCGTCGGCATCACCCCGCGGCCGGCCACTCCCTCGTCCACCCAGTAGCCGATGTGTCCCGAGCACATCGAACCCCAGGTGATCCCGGCGACCGTCAACTGCCCGACGAGCCGCCCCTGGTACTCGATGACGAAGGGCAGCATCCGGCCCGAGTTCGCCTCGGACCGCAGATGCCGGACCATCTGCCGGTAGGTCGGCCGGTGCGCTGTCGGCCCGCCGGGCGACGGCGGCGGGATGGTCGCCTCCCAGGGGCGCAGCCAGTCCCGGTTGCGCCGGTTCACCTCGCGCCAGGCCCGCTGGTCGCGCACCTTTATCGGCCGGAGGACGATGTCGCCGTCCGCCAGCACGACAGGCCAGGATGGGCTGTTCAGCTCGCACCCCCACTGGTGGCGCCGGGTCTGGGGTGGTCGCCGCCGCGGATCTGGTCGACGGCGTGCACCAGCAGGGGCTCCAGGACGGCCAGCCCGTCCTTCACCCCACCGGTCGAACCCGGCAGGTTGACGACGAGCGTCCGCCCGGCCACTCCGACGAGGCCTCGGGAGAGCACCGCGGTCGGCACCTTCTCCCGTCCGAACGCCCTGATGGCCTCCGCTATGCCCGGCACCTCGTGGTCGATCACCCTGCGGGTCGCCTCGGGGGTGCGGTCGGTGGGCGAGATGCCGGTGCCGCCGGTGGTGACGATCACGTCGAAGCCTGCCTCGACACCCGCCCGGAGCGCGGCCTCGACCGGATCGCCGTCCGGGACGACCCGGGGCCCGTCGACCGAGAACCCGAGGCGCTTCAGGCCGTCCGCGACCAGCGGGCCGCCCCTGTCCTCGTAGACACCCGCTGCCGCCCGGTTGGAGGCGGTCACGACCAGCGCGCTGTACGGCGCCGGCAAGGCACCGCCGGTGGACGCGTCGCGGCTCATGCCCGACTCCAGTCGCCCGACTTGCCGCCGGTCTTCTCCTCCACCCGTACGTCCGTGATGACCGCTCCCTTATCGACCGCCTTCACCATGTCGATCACGGTGAGCGCGGCGACCGACACGGCGGTGAGGGCCTCCATCTCGACGCCCGTGCGGTCCGTGGTCTTCACGGTGGCCAGGATCTCCACGGCGTCGTCCGCGACCGACAGATCCAGTTTCACACCGGAGACCGACAAGGGGTGGCACAGCGGGATCAGATCCGGGGTGCGCTTGGCACCCATGATCCCCGCGATGCGCGCGGTGGCGAGGGCGTCTCCCTTGGGGACCCCTTCGCCGCGCAGGAGCTCGATCACACGGGGCGAGACGAGGACGCGGCCGCTGGCGCGGGCGGTGCGCGCGGTCACGTCCTTCCCGGACACGTCGACCATGCGGGCCGCACCCGCCTCGTCGATGTGCGTCAGTCGGTCCTGCGCGGAGGTTCCGGGGGTCTCCCCCCGGGAAGGCACGGTCATGGTGTGTGGCGCTCCCGGTCCGGGCCCGTGGCGGTGCGGCGCGCGGGCCTGCTGTGCGCGACACGGTACCGCCAAGTCTGCGTGCGCACCGGAGCAGGACCCCCCGGTGGGCTCAGCCGAGCAGGACCACGTCCACCTCGGTGCCGGGCTCGACGGACTCGACGGCCTCGGGCACGACGATGAGCGCGTCGGCATGCGCCAGGGCCGCCACCAGATGGGACCCGGCACCGCCCACCGGCGCGACGTCGCCGTCGCCGTACGTCCCCCGCAGGAACTGCCTGCGTCCCTTCGGGGAACTCAGCGCCTTGTCCGCCCTCAGGGTCGCCCGGACCGTCGGCCGGTGGACGTCCGCCAGGCCCATCAGGGTGCGGATGGCGGGGCGGACGAACAGCTCGAAGGAGACGTACGACGACACGGGGTTGCCCGGCAGCGCGAGCAGGGGCGTGTGGTCCGGGCCGATGGAGCCGAAGCCCTGGGGCTTGCCCGGCTGCATGGCGAGCTTGCGGAACTCGACGCCGCCGCCCGCCTCGTCCTCGTCGCCGACGTGCGCCAGTGCCTCCTTGACCACGTCGTACGCCCCCACGCTCACGCCACCCGTGGTGACCAGCAGGTCGGCGCGGATCAGCTGGTCCTCGATGGTGGACCGGAGGGTCTCGGCGTCGTCGGCGACGGCGCCCACCCGGTAGGCGATGGCTCCGGCGTCCCGGGCGGCCGCGGTGAGGGCGAAGCTGTTGGAGTCGTAGATCTGGCCGCTGCCCAGTTGCTCGCCCGGCTGGACGAGCTCACTGCCGGTGGACAGCACGACCACGCGCGGGCGCGGGCGCACCCGGACCGTCCCGCGGCCGATCGCGGCGAGCAGGGCGATCTGCGGCGGGCCGAGGATCGTGCCGGCCTCCAGGGCGCGGTCGCCGGCCCTCACATCGCTGCCCACCGCCCGCACGTGCGCGCGTGCCTCGGCCGGCCGGTACACGTGCACGTGCCCGTCGGCGCCCTCGGGGGCCAGGCCGCGGGCGCGCATCGCGCTCACGGGACCCTCGCCGAGCCCCCCGTCGGTCCACTCCACCGGGACGACGGCCTCGGCGCCGGGCGGCAGCGGGGCGCCGGTCATGATGCGGGCGGCCTGGCCGGGGCCGACGCTGGGCAGCCCGGCCGAGCCCGCCGCGATGTCCCCGACGACCTCCAGGACGGCCGGGAACTCCTCGCTCGCGCCCGCCACGTCCGCGACCCGAACCGCGTACCCGTCCATGGAGCTGTTGTCGAACGGTGGCAGGGAGACCGGCACCGTGATGTCCTCGACCAGGACGCAGCCCTGGGCGTCGAGCAGTTGCAGCTCGATGGGTTCGAGGGGGCGGACGGTGGAGAGGACGTCCTCCAGGTGCTCGTCCACCGACCACAGGTGGTCCGGGCCGGCAGTACGGGTCGCGGCGCTGCTCAACGTCGTTACATCTCCTCGGCTACGTAACTGCGAAGCCAGGTCCGGAAGTCCGGACCCAGGTCCTCACGTTCGCATGCGAGTCTGACAATGGCACGCAGATAGTCGCCACGGTCTCCGGTGTCATAGCGGCGGCCCTCGAAGACGACGCCGTGCACCGGGCCGCCGACCTTTTCGTCCTGTGCCAGTTGCTGGAGGGCGTCGGTGAGCTGGATCTCGCCGCCGCGGCCCGGCTCGGTCTTGCGCAGTATGTCGAAGATGTGCGGGTCGAGGACGTAGCGGCCGATGACGGCGTAGTTCGACGGGGCGTCCGCTGGGTCGGGCTTCTCGACCAGTCCGGTCACCTTGACGACGTCGCCGTCCTCGGTGGTCTCGACGGCCGCGCATCCGTAGAGGTGGACCTGCTCGGGCGCGACCTCCATGAGCGCGATCACGCTGCCGCCGTGCCGCTCCTGAACCTCGATCATGCGCTGGAGCAGCGGGTCGCGCGGGTCGATCAGGTCGTCGCCGAGCAGTACGGCGAAGGGTTCGTGCCCGACGTGCGGGGCGGCGCACAGGACGGCGTGACCGAGACCCCTGGGGTCACCCTGGCGCACGTAGTGCATGGTCGCGAGGTCGCTGGACTCCTGGACCTTGGCGAGCCGCTCGGCGTCGCCCTTCTTCTCCAGTGCCGACTCGAGTTCGTAGTTGCGGTCGAAGTGATCCTCGAGGGGGCGCTTGTTGCGACCCGTGATCATGAGGACGTCGTCGAGACCCGCCGACACCGCCTCCTCGACCACATACTGGATCGCCGGCTTGTCCACGACCGGCAGCATCTCCTTGGGAGTGGCCTTGGTGGCCGGCAGGAACCGGGTGCCGAGGCCTGCTGCGGGAATGACGGCCTTCGTGATCCTGGAGTGCGACTGAGTCATGCCCGCAACCCTATCCGGTGCCTTTGCAGGGAATCTGTCGGTCCGGTTAATTAGCTCTGATATGAGCCGATAAAGAAGGGTGCGAAAACGACCAGTGGAACACGTGGGACGTCCGGTGGATCCTGACAAGCGTTTGTTGCGACGAGAGTTCCTCACGGTGAGGAACAGATTGACGGCGGATGTCGTCCGGGAGGCGGCCACGGCGCTGGCCGAGCACGCATCGGAGCTGCCCGAGCTGAAGCGCGCGCGCACGGTGGCGGCGTACGTCTCGGTGGAGAGCGAGCCCGGCACCCTCACGCTCCTGGACGCGCTGCACGCGCGGGGCGTGCGCGTCCTCCTTCCGGCGCTCCTGCCGGACAACGACCTGGACTGGGGCGCGTACGCCGGGGAGGGCTCCCTCGCCCGCGTCCAGCACGGCGGGAAGATGGCGCTCTTCGAGCCCGCCGGGGAACGCCTCGGCCCGGACGCCGTGACGTCCGCCGACGTCGTCCTGCTGCCCGGTCTCGCGGTGGACGCGCGCGGGATGCGCCTGGGGCGCGGCGGAGGGTCGTACGACCGCGTACTGGCCCGTCTGGAGCGCGCGGACGCCCATCCCGCGCTCGTGGTGCTGCTGTACGACTCGGAGATCGTCGAGCACGTCCCCGAGGAGGCGCACGACCGGCCGGTGCACGCGGTGGTGACGCCGTCCGGCGTACGCCGCTTCAAGGACGCCTGACACCGGCACCGGCCTCACCCGAAAGGGCCCCCCCCCCCCGCGGGGGGGGCCCTTTCACGAATCTGCCGTCAGTGGGCGACGGCCCGCCTCACGGCTTCAGGGTGAGCGTGTCGGTCGTGCTCCCGTCGACCGCCTTCGCGGAGAAGGACCACGGCAGCAGCTCACCCTTGGCCCACTTGCCGGTCTGGTCGGTGTAGTGGGCGCTGTAGGCGTGCCCCGAGGCTCCGGTGAGGTTGATCCACTTGGAGCTGTCGAGGTCCGCCAAGTTGACCACCATTCGCATCGACGGCACCCACACGACGCCGTAGCCGCCGGCGGCGTTCCAGCCGGTCGCGTTCACCGTCGCCTCGCCGCCGCTGAGCTTCCAGGGGCCGCGGTTGAGGACGTACTGCAGGATGCCCGGACCCTCGGTGCCCAGCGTCTGGTTCTTCAGGAACAGGCGGTGCAGCCGGCCCCAGCTCCAGGTGTCGATGTCCTTGCCGAGCTTGGCGGTCAGCTCCCAGCGGGCGTCGATCATGGCGCGGACGAACAGCTCGTCGCGGTTGTCGGCCTTGGGGCGGTCACCCACTCCGGCCGGCGTCTTCCACCAGTCGCTGTTCGGCTTGTCCATCAGGGTGCGGACCACCTCGAACCAGCGGTCGCCGCCGTCCGGCTGCGCCTGGTCGGCGTCGCGCTGGCCGCACTCGCGCACCTTGGTGTCGTCGTCCACCGGTCCGGTGCTGTCGAGCTTGTCCACCCACAGGCACTGGCCCTTGACCCGCAGCTCCTTGGGCAGCTTGTTGCCGAAGGCGAGCTTGAGGACGTTGCGCCAGACGGCGTTGAAGTAGGCGGCGGCGGCCGAGTCGGCGTCCTGGGTGTAGTCCCAGCCCTCCAGCAGCTTCTGCGCCTCACGGACGTCCTTGTCCTTGAGGTTGAGCTTCAGCAGCTTGGGCACCAGCAGCTTGGCGATCTCGCTGCTGTTGTCGAGCTGCATCTGGCGCATGTCGTCGGTCGAGATCTTGCCGCCGCCCTTGATCTTCGACTCGATCAGGTCGCCGATGCGCTGGCTGCGGGTGCCGTAGCCCCAGTCCGTGGTGAGGGTGTAGGGGTACTTGTCCTTGTCGACCACGGCCTGGTTGGCGGTGACGATGTAGCCGCGCCCGGGGTCGAACTCGTACGGCAGCTCGTTCTGCTTGATGTAGCCGGTCCACTTGTACTTGGAGTCCCAGCCCGGCACCGGAACGGAGCCGTCGTCGCCGGACGCGCGCGTGGGGATCTTGCCGGGCAGCGTGTAGCCGATGTGCTTGCTGTCGGCGTAGGTCAGGTTCTGCGAGGGCACGTCGAACAGCGCGGCCGCCGAGCGGAAGTCGGACCAGCCGGACGCCCTGTCCATGGCGAAGACGGCGTCCATCGAAGTGCCCGGCTGCAGGGCGGTCCACTTCAGGGCGATGCCATAGCCGTCGCCGCGGTCGGGAGCGGCGGCGTCGACGGTGGCCTTCTTGCCGACCTTCACGAGCTCGTCGTCGCGGTCGGACAGCAGGGGCATCCCGTCCGCGGTGTGGCGGACGACGATCGTCTTGGACTCGCCCCCGGCGACCTTGATGGTCTCCTCGCGGGACGTGAACGGCTTGACCTTGCCGTCGTACAGATAGCCCTTGCCGCTGAGCTTCTCCAGGTAGAGGTCGGTGACGTCGACCCCGGAGTTGGTCATGCCCCAGGCGATGTCGGCGTTGTGGCCGATTATGACGCCCGGCATGCCCGCGAAGGTGTAGCCCGTGACGTCGTACTTGCACTTGGCGGAGACGGTGCGGCAGTGCAGGCCCATCTGGTACCAGACGGACGGCAGCGAGGCCGACAGGTGCGGGTCGTTGGCCAGCAGCGGCTTGCCCTTGACGGTGTACTTCCCGGAGACGACCCAGGAGTTGGAGCCGATGCCCTGGCCGTTGACCCCGACGGCCGCGGGAACGTTGTCCAGGAGCTTGTAGAGGCCCCCCAGCTGGCTCGTGAGGGCCGAACCGGAGGTGGACGACCCCGAGGTGCCGGTGGTGCCCCTCGTGCCCGTGGTGCCGGGGGTGCCGGTGGTGCCCGTGGTGCCCGTGGAGGTCTGCGTGCCGCTCGTGACGCCGCCCTGCTGGAACGCCTTGGTGATCTCGTCGTACTGGCCCTCGCGGACGATCGGCTTGTTCCGGCTGTACGGGTACTCGGGGTACAGGTCGGCGATCTGCTGGGGGCCGAGACGGGTGGTCATCAGGGCGCGGTCGATCTCGTCCTGCATGTTGCCCCGCAGGTCCCAGGCCATCGCCTTCAGCCAGGAGACCGAATCGACCGGGGTCCACTTGCCGGGCTTGTAGTCGTTGGCGAACCCGAGGGCGGCGTACTCGAGGGAGATGTCCTCGCCGTCCTTGCCGTCGAGGTAGGCGTTGACGCCGTTGGCGTAGGCCTGGAGGTACTTCTTCGTGGAGTCCGACAGTTTGCTGTCGTACTCCTGCCGGGCGATCCGGTCCCAGCCCAGGGTGCGCAGGAACTCGTCGTTCTTGACCTGGCTCCTGCCGAACATCTCCGACAGGCGCCCGGAGGTCATGTGCCGGCGCACGTCCATCTCGTAGAACCGGTCCTGCGCCTGGACGAAGCCCTGCGCCATGAACAGGTCCTCGTCGGACGAGGCGTAGATCTGCGGGATGCCGTAGCCGTCCCGCTTCACCTCGACGGGTCCCGACAGGCCATCGAGCGTGATGGAACCCGTGGTCTGGGGGAAGGAGGCACGGACGGTACTGATCGACCAGTACGCCCCGTACGCGACGCCGCCGATGATGGCCAGCACCAGCACGAGCACGATCAGTCGGGCTTTGCGCCCCTTCTTCCTGCCGGACTTGCCGGGCTTGTCACCCGTTGAGGCGGTGGTGTTGGGGGGCATCGCTGTCCTTGCTGTCCTAACGCGAGCGGCAGGCGGTCCTGGAGTGCTGGAGCAACCATAGGCGCAGGGCCCCGAGCCACTTGACGCGGAGTGGGGAACCAGCGCGGACGGACGTTCGATCTTGCCGTGTGAAGCGTCAAGAAAACGTCAAGAGTTAGGTAAGGTAACAAAGTACTTGGGTGCGGAGCACCGCAGCCTCGGGTCTTTGTGTACGTGTGCCCACGCGTCCCCGCGCGCGGGTCAGTGAAGGGAACCGCCGCTGACTGTCGACCACCTCAACCAGCTCCTGCTCGTCTGCTCCCTCGTTCTGCTCGTCGCCGTCGCGGCGGTCCGGATCTCCTCGCGCAGCGGGCTCCCCAGCCTGCTCGTCTACCTGGGGATCGGCGTTCTCATGGGTCAGGACGGCATCGGGAACATCCACTTCGCCAACGCCGAGCTGACCCAGCTCATCGGATACGCGGCCCTGGTCGTGATCCTGGCCGAGGGCGGTCTGGGCACGAAGTGGAAGGAGATCGAACCGGCCCTGCCGGCGGCCTCCATGCTGGCGCTGGCAGGGGTCGCGGTCAGCGTCGGGGTCACGGCGACGGGCGCGCACTATCTGATCGGGCTGGAGTGGCGGCAGGCCCTCATCATCGGAGCGGTGGTCTCCTCGACGGATGCCGCGGCGGTCTTCTCCGTACTGCGCAGAATTCCCCTCCCCGCGCGCGTGACGGGCACCCTGGAGGCGGAGTCCGGCTTCAACGACGCGCCCGTGGTCATCCTGGTCGTGGCCTTCTCCCAGGCGGGCCCGGTCCAGCACTGGTACGTACTGGTGGGCGAGATAGCGCTGGAGCTGGGCATCGGCATGGCCGTGGGCCTCGCCGTGGGCTGGCTCGGCTCCTGGGGTCTGCGGCACGTGGCGCTGCCCGCCTCCGGTCTCTACCCGATCGCCGTGATGGCGATCGCGGTCACGGCCTACGCGGGCGGCGCGCTGGCGCACGGCAGCGGCTTCCTGGCGGTCTATCTCGCGTCGATGGTGCTGGGCAACTCCAAGCTGCCCCACTGGCCCGCCACCCGCGGCTTCGCCGAAGGACTCGGCTGGATCGCCCAGATCGGCATGTTCGTCCTGCTCGGCCTGCTGGTCACCCCGCACGAGCTGGGCGACGACATCTGGCCCGCCTTCGTCATCGGCCTCGTGCTGACGATGGTGGCGCGACCGCTGAGCGTCCTGCTCAGCCTGGCGCCGTTCCGGGTGCCGTGGCCGGAGCAGACCCTGATGTCCTGGGCCGGGCTGCGCGGCGCGGTGCCCATCATCCTGGCGACGATCCCCATGGTGAATGGCGTCGACACCAGCCACCGCATCTTCAACATCGTCTTCGTCCTGGTCGTCGTCTATACCGTCGTCCAGGGACCCACGCTGCCCTGGCTGGCGCGCAAGCTGCGGCTCGGCGAGGGCCCGGAGGCGGCCGACCTGGGAATCGAGTCGGCACCGCTGGAGCGGCTGCGCGGGCATCTGCTGTCCGTCGCGATTCCCGAGGGCTCACGGATGCACGGCGTCGAGGTCAACGAGCTGCGGCTGCCGGCCGGGGCCGCCGTCACCCTCGTCGTACGCGAGGGAGAATCGTTTGTGCCCCTCCCCTCGACGGTGCTGCGGCGCGGGGACGAACTGCTCGTGGTCGCCACGGACCCCGTCCGGGACGCCGCGGAACGGCGCCTGCGCGCGGTCGGGCAGGGCGGCAAGCTGGCCGGATGGCTCGGCCTGGGCGGGAACGGCGCGGGCTCTCGCTGAAGGCGCGTTTCGTGCGGTTCACACCGCCGCCAATCCCAGGTGAACGCGTCCCATGGTGCTCGTTTTCACAGGTGTACGGGGACTTGCCCCCTGTACGATAAAGGCACCCTGATCGAACCAACTCTGCCTGACGCAGAGCTGGCGCGACCGTATGGCGGCCGGGAAGCTCCCCTCGACGAGCGCCGGTATCTACCGCAGTTCCGCGCAAGAGGACAGCTCTCGGCGCCCCCGCACGGGCGCGCTACCAGGCGGCAGAAAGGCACGGGCCGTGGCATCCACGGTCACCACCGAGCCGTCGAAGAACTCGGCGGCCCCGACCCGCCCGGGATACGGACAGCTGCTGCGCACCCGCGGCGCCTGGACGTTCCTGCTCCCCGGCTTCGCGGCGCGCCAGCCGTTCGCGATGCTCACCATCTCCATCGTGCTGCTCGTGCAGCACACCACCGGCTCCTACGGCGCGGCCGGCGCCGCCGCGGCCGCCACCGGCGTATCCATGGCGCTGTTCGCGCCCTACAGCGGCCGCCTCGCCGACCGCTACGGCCAGCGCGCCGTACTGATCCCCGGCGTGCTCGTGCACACGCTGTCCGGCCTGGCCCTGACCGCGCTCGCGCTGGCCCACGCCCCCCTGTGGGCGCTGTTCGCGGCGGCCGTGCCGACCGGCGCCTCGGTGCCCCAGGTCGGCCCCATGGTGCGCGCCCGCTGGGGCGTGAAGCTGCAGGACTCGCCCCTGATGGCCACCGCGGCCGCCTTCGAGTCCGTCACGGACGAGCTGACCTTCGTCGTCGGCCCCCTGCTGGCGACCGCGCTCTGCACCGGCGTGGACCCGGCCGCCGGCCTGGTCACGGAGGCCGCGCTGACCCTGGTCGGGGGTCTGCTGTTCGCCGCCCAGAAGGGCACGCAGCCGCGGGTGACCGGCGCCGGGCACACGCGCGTGAAGCAGGCGTCCGCGCTCCGCGTCCCCGGGGTGCGCGTGCTGGTGGTGACCTTCCTCGGCATCGGGTCCGTCTTCGGCGGCATGCAGGTCGGGCTGGCCGCCTTCACCGAGTCGATCGGCGAGCCCGGCCTGAACGGAGTCCTGTACGGGACCTTCGCGGCGGGCAACATGCTCTCCGGCATCGCCTGTGGCGCCATCGCCTGGAAGATCGCCCCGCAGCGGCGTCTCGTCCTCGGCTACGCGGCCCTCGCGCTGACCGGGTCCGCCCTGTGGACCGCCCACTCGGCACTGGTCCTGGCCGGCCTCGGCCTCCTGGTCGGCATGTGCATCGCGCCCGCCCTGATCACCGGCTACACCCTGGTCGAGGGCCTGGTCCCGGCCGGCGCCCGCACCGAGGCCTTCACCTGGCTGACCGGCGCGGTCGCGCTCGGCCAGGCGGCCGCGGTCACCGTCGCCGGACAGCTGGAGGACCGCCTTTGGGACGGCGCCGGATTCCTGGTGCCGATGGCCGGGACCGTGCTCGCGCTGGTGACCCTGGTGGCCCTGCGATCGCTGCTGATCACCCACCCCGCGAGCCGCACCGTCGCACGTGGCGTCGGTCACCGCGTGCCGGTGACGGTGGACTGATCCCCGGGAATACGTCACTATGGACCGTCGTTAGCACTCACTGAGTCAGAGTGCCAGGAGGAAGACAGTGCCGACCTACCAGTACCAGTGCACCGAGTGCGGCGAGGGCCTCGAGGCGGTGCAGAAGTTCACTGACGACGCCCTGACCGAGTGCCCCAACTGCGATGGCCGCCTGAAGAAGGTGTTCTCCGCGGTCGGCATCGTCTTCAAGGGCTCCGGCTTCTACCGCAACGACAGCCGCGGCTCCTCGTCGAGCAGCAGCCCGGCGTCGAAGTCCTCGAGCTCCTCGACGTCGAACTCGTCCACGTCGAACTCGTCGAGTTCCTCGTCGTCCGACTCGAAGTCGTCGTCGACCTCCACCAGCAGCAGCTCCGCCGCCTGAGACTCCTCCCACGGGACCCTGCCGTCACGCGACGGCAGGGTCTTCGGCGTTCCCGGGCACCGGCTCCCTCCGGGTTCCGGCGGCCAGCTAATGTGCTCGTCATGGCGAACGCAGAGATCGGTGTCATCGGCGGATCCGGCTTCTACTCGTTCCTCGACGACGTGACCGAGGTCCAGGTGGACACCCCCTACGGCGCACCGAGCGACTCCCTCTTCCTCGGCGAGATCGCCGGCCGCCGGGTCGCCTTCCTGCCCCGGCACGGGCGCGGACACCATCTGCCGCCGCACCGCATCAACTACCGGGCCAACCTCTGGGCCCTGCGGTCCCTGGGCGTGCGCCAGGTCCTCGGCCCGTGCGCCGTGGGGGGGCTGCGCCCCGAGTACGGGCCGGGCACGCTGCTCGTGCCGGACCAGCTCGTGGACCGTACGAAGTCGCGGGCGGGGACGTACTTCGACGGGCTGCCGCTGCCCGGCGGCGCGGTGCCGAACGTGGTGCACGTGTCCCTCGCCGACCCCTACTGCCCCGCCGGGCGGGCCGCCGCGCTGAAGGCGGCTCGCGGCCGGGACTGGGAGCCCGTGGACGGCGGCACGTTGGTCGTGATCGAGGGGCCGCGCTTCTCGACCCGTGCCGAATCGTTGTGGCACCAGGCGCAGGGCTGGTCGGTGGTGGGCATGACCGGTCATCCGGAGGCGGCGCTCGCCCGTGAGCTGGAGCTCTGCTACACATCGCTAACGCTCGTGACCGACCTCGACGCCGGCGCTGAGACCGGCGAGGGCGTCTCCCACGAGGAGGTGCTGCGGGTGTTCGCGGCCAACGTGGACCGGATGCGGGGCGTCCTGTTCGACGCGGTGGCCGCGCTGCCGGACAACGCGGCGCGGGAGTGCCTGTGCGTGAACGCGCTCGGCGGGATGGATCCGGGGTTCGAGCTGCCGTGACGGCGGACGCCGTGAGGGCGTGCGGGCCTAACGGTCAATCACACGGCCGGGTGGGCGAGTTGTCCACAACCCGCCGGTAGCACACCGGCCCCGGCGGGATTCGGCGCGAAGCCTCATCGTGGCATCGCAAGCCGATTCCTCGTCGCGGGTGGTGGTCCCATGTCCGTCTCCTCTCCTTCCCACGCTTCCCCTCCCCCTTCCCTGTCTCCCTGCTCATCTGCCTTCTCATCTCCTTCGTCCTCCCCTTCCTCCCCACGCCCGCCGGGCACCGACGCTCCCGCCACCTGCGAGGTCCCGCACTTCGCGCCGGTGCGGGTGCGGGGTGGGCGGTATCGGCTGCAACGGCTCGTGCGGCATCGCCGGAGGGCCGTGGCGGCCGGTCTCGCCGTCACCGCGGCCGCGCTCGTGGCGGCCGTGCCGAGCGCCACTACGGATCCGGGCCGCGGCGAGCGGCCGCGCGGACATCCGGCGGCGGAACCCTCGCGACGGCACCGGGCGGCCGACGTGGTCACCGCGCCGGTGCGGATCGCCGATGCCGCCACCGTCCGGCTGCTCCGGCCCGGCGACCGGGTCGACGTGATCGCCGCCGAGGATCCGGCGACGGGCGGCGAGGCCAGGGTGATCGCGCGCGGGGCGCGCGTGACGAGGCTGCCGGACTCCCCGGACGGCGCCGCGGAGAACGGGGCACTGGTCGTGCTCTCGGTGCCGCGTTCCACCGCGGCGCGTCTGGTCGGCGCGAGCGCGACGGCACGGCTGGCGGTGACGCTGTGCTGAACGCCCTCAGCCGTTGTCCGGGCGACATGCCGCCGGGTCGCCGGATCGAGCTGGGAAATTGGACAGGATGGCGGCATCGTGCCGTAGGTTGCGGAGCGTTTTGTTCCACACCCTGCGCGTGCGAGGAGAGTCCCCGAGTTGAGCGAAAAGAAGGATCCGGGCGTCTGGCAGGGCTTCAAGGCCTTCCTGATGCGCGGGAACGTCGTCGATCTGGCAGTCGCGGTGGTCATCGGCGCCGCCTTCACCAACATCGTCAACTCGGTGGTGAAGGGGATCATCAACCCCATCGTCGGGGCGATCGGCACCAAGAACCTGGACAGCTACAGCTCCTGCCTGAAGGAACCCTGCAAGGTGGCCGCGGACGGCACGGTCACGAGCGGCATCCAGATCATGTGGGGCTCCGTCCTCGGCGCCACGCTCAGCTTCGTGATCACCGCGGCGGTGGTCTACTTCCTGATGGTCCTGCCGATGGCCAAGTACCTGGCCCGGGTGGAGGCCCGCCGGAAGGCGCGAGAGGGCGCGCACGAGGTCATCGAGGTGACCGAGCTGGAGGTGCTCAAGCAGATACGCGACGAGCTGGTCGCGCAGCGGGGCGCCGCGGGCCGCGACGGGCGCTGACGGAGGTCCCGACGGGGCGGGATCAGAGGTGGTGGGGCGGCTTCTCGTCGAGGAAGCGCTTCAGGTCGGCGGCACCGTCGCCCTCACCGCGCTCGCCCCACCCGCGGTCCGTGTCGTCCGAAGACTGCTGGTTCAGCGGGTCGTCGAAGACCAGCGCGGGCTTCGGGGCGCGCGGCCCGGGGGCGGGGTCGGTGCTCATGCGTCAAGGGTACGGCCCCTCCCCGAGGCCCCCGGCCGATGCACCCGGATCGCCGACGCGGAACGCTTGTGAATCCATTTTTCGTCGGGGATTTCTGCTGTGCTGGGAGGCATGACGTCGAGTTCAGCCCCGGTGCCCGCCTCCCCGGGCGGGCCGCAGCACCACCGGCCCCTGCGCCGCCTCACCGCCCGCGGACGCGGCGAGGCGCACCGCGTCGCCTCACCGCTCGAGCTCTTCTTCGACCTGTGTTTCGTCGTGGCCATCGCGCAGGCGGGCGTCGAACTCGTGCACGCCGTGGCCGAGGGGCACGCGGGCGAGGGCATCGTGAACTACGCGATGCTGTTCTTCGCCATCTGGTGGGCCTGGATGAACTTCACCTGGTTCGCCTCGGCGTACGACAACGACGACATGCTCTACCGGGCCGTCACGCTGATCCAGATCTTCGGCGTGCTGGTCCTCGCCGCAGGGGTGTCATCGGCGTTCAGGGACCACGACTACCTCGCGGTCTGGCTCGGCTACGTGATCATGCGGCTGGCGATGGCCGCGCAGTGGCTGCGGGCCGCGCGATCGGCGGAGGGTGCGGAGAGGACCACGGACCTGCGGTACGCGGGCGGCGTGCTGCTGTGCCAGGTCGGCTGGCTGGGCCTGGTGCTCCTGCCGGAGCCCGCGCGCCCCTGGGTGTTCCTCGTCATGGTGATCGCGGAACTGTGCGTGCCGTTGTACGCGGAGAAGGACCACACCACCTCCTGGCATCCGCATCACATCGCCGAACGGTACGGGCTGTTCACGATCATCGTGCTCGGCGAGACGGTCGCCGCGTCCACGGTCGCCGTGAAGTCGGCGGTGGACGAGCACAACGCGCTGGGCGAGCTGCTGCCGATCGCGGCGGGCGGTCTGCTGATCGTGTTCTCCGCCTGGTGGATCTACTTCGCGGTACCGATCCACGGACATCTGCGCTCCAACAGACAGGCGTTCCTGTGGGGGTACGGCCACTACCTGATCTTCGCCTCGGCCGCCGCGATCGGCGCCGGGCTGGAGGTGGCGGTCGAGCAGACGGTCGGCAAGACGCACATCTCCACCCTGTCCGCCTCGGCCGCCGTGACCCTGCCGACGGCGCTCTACCTGCTGACCGTCTGGGCGCTTCACTCACGCCACTTCAAAGCCGGCATCGTGCAGCAGGCGGTGCTGCCGGTCGCGGCACTGCTGGTGATCTGCTGCACCTTCCTGGGCGACTGGGCGGTGCTCGCGGCGGGCCTGGTGTCGGCGCTGACCGTGGTGACCGGGGCGGCGCTGACGGCCCGGACCGGCACGCACGAGCACGGGGAGAAGGCGTCCGTGCCCGCGGCCTGACCCCTCCTTCCGCAACCGGGGCCGGTGGAGACTGGCTGCCATGACAGTTGACGCATTGACCGACGTCGCCGGACTGCGGGTGGGGCACGCGACCCTCCGGGGCGAGGGCCGGCTCACCGGCACCACGGTCGTCCTCGCTCCGCAGGGCGGGGCCGTAGCCGCCGTGGACGTGCGCGGCGGCGGACCCGGTACGAAGGAGACCGACGCCCTGGACCCGCGCAACGTGGTGCAGAAGGTCGAGGCGATCGTGCTGACCGGCGGCAGCGCGTACGGGCTGGACGCGGCGTCCGGTGTGATGGCCTGGCTGGAGGAACGGGGGCGCGGAGTCCCGGTCGGGACGGACCCGTCGCACGTCGTGCCGGTGGTCCCCGCCGCCTGCGTCTTCGACCTGGGGCGGGGCGGGAACTTCCGGGCCAGGCCGGACGCGTCCACGGGACGCGCGGCGGTCGAGGCGGCCGCGGCCGGCGCCCCGGGTGCGCGGGTGCCGGAGGGGTGCGTGGGAGCCGGGACCGGCGCCGTGGCGGGCGGGATGAAGGGCGGGATCGGCACCGCGAGCACCGTCCTCGACTCGGGCGTCACGGTGGCAGCGCTGGTGGTCGTCAACGCCGTGGGCTCGGTGGCGGATCCGGAAACGGGCGTGCTGTACGGGGAGTTGTTCCAGGGTCGGGTGGAGTATCCGGAGGCGCTCGTGCACGAGGCCGCACGCCGTCGCCTGGCCGAGGCCGCCGCGAAGAACACGGCGCCCGGGCTCAACACCACGCTCGCGGTCGTCGCCACCGACGCGGAGCTCTCCAAGGCGCAGGCCCAGAAGGTGGCCGGCACCGCGCACGACGGCATCGCGCGCGCCGTGCGTCCGGTGCATCTGCTGAACGACGGCGACACCGTGTTCGCGCTGGCCACAGGGGTGCGCCCGCTCGACGCCGGGGGGCCGCTCGCGCTGAACGACATCCTCGCGGCCGGCGCGGACCTCGTGACGCGCGCGATCGTGCGCGCCGTGCACGCCGCCGAGTCGGTGGACGGACCGGGCGGGACGTGGCCGTCGTACGAGGAGCTGTACGGAACCCGGTAGCCGACGCGTGCCTCGGCGGATACCCGGCCGCTCGAACCGGCCGGTGTGCCGGCTCCAAGCTCACGATGAAGATCGCCCTGGACGGGGTGCCGGGCGGGGACGGCGTCTACGGGGGGCCCACTGTGTCTTATACACAAAAGACGCGGCCGA